>JALUXV010000225.1 GCA_027013165.1 Alteromonadaceae bacterium | reverse complement strand
AATGCACCTGTACCCATGACTCTCTCCGCAAAAGAGAGTATAAGATCACAGTCACTATATTTCGTCCAGTTGTAATATCTATTGTTAACTCAGTTGGTCAATAAATGTTCGTGATCTTGCCCTGTTTGCGTTGTAGACAATAAACAGAGAGAGAGGTTAAAAAATGAGTAGTTATTCAGAGTTATTCCCTTGGTTTTTTAGTGGCCATGCAGTACCGATTGAAGAAGATAAAATGGTAAAAGTGATCCTCGATACTGACGCAGGAGAGGAGCTTGTTGACCCCGCAGATGTAAGTGAAGATATCATTGCAAGCGACATCTTGGACGAGATTTTAGACTATCACCCAAGTAAAGGAGCTACGAGCCAGCTCATATTCAAGTATGATCGAGTACAAAAGGATTACCATCTAGCCCTCGAATGCATGGATGGATGGGTTGGCTCCGCTAATGATTTAGTAAAAGGGCTACAGTTTCTTCCACTAAATAATAAACAAATAGAAGCCATCTCTAGCAATCAACAAGCTCAGAGACTAAGCATTGAAAAACTGACTTTTACTGAGAGTTCAAGTCATGGAAAGGATCTGCTTGTGGGCACAGTTACTTGGAAAATCAATGATAACAACAAGTCTTTAGAGGTTAAAACAACCTGGTGGTGGAGAAAAGGATCATAAAATCACTGTGGCTGTTGTTACTGCTCCTCACTGCCGCCCCACTCAAGAGTGAAGAGCAGTGGTTTCCTGTTGGCACATTTAGTTCCGGAGACAGTGGTTTAGTTGTACGAATTAAACAACTGTCTTCCGATCTCAAGATCAAATTAGAATACGGCGACAAAGTAGAAGTTCTAGATTCGCCAGACAGTCATCTTGGTACTGAAACTGTTTGGTTACCGCCCACTCTCGATTATAATGTGTCTATCAGCGTTGCTCATATCGATAATACTCAATTATCCGTTGAATATTATCTACAAACTCAGTCAGCAAACGAGTATCCACAAGCACAAATCGCAGAAAAAATTCACACAGCAGCACTGGAATGGCACAAGAATACACCTTTGGGCATGACTGCTGCTAAAGCTGTATTGTTAGAAGCATTAGAAATAGTCCAACCAGACACAACTTTGCATCACACGGTTGTCAACCACTTAGCACAAATATATACCCAAAGTCGCGAGCCCCTAAATGCAATAGAGCTAATTAATACTCTTGAGGGTCCACTATCACCAGCACTAACGTTGACATTAGCGCAAAGTCAATTTGAATTTTCACAGTTTGAAAATGCCGCGCTGAATTTTGAAAATGCCCTTCAAACTTATCCAACACGCACTACTGCAGCAATATTGGATAGACTCAACATCAGAGCGCAGTACATAAATACTGTTGTACTGTCATCAAGAAAAATGCATGACCCTCAATTATTAAACGACGATTACGATCCGTTCGATGAACTTCTCAGCCAAGCCATAGAACTAAATGCAATTACTGAAGTAGCCAGCCTACACGCTCAAAAAGTAACGTGGTATTTTTACAAGGGTGACCTTAACTCTGCTATTGCTGCGATGAGAATTGCACTCACTCATTTTCAAAAAATTGGTGACAATAACGGCATTGCAAACATGCTAAACAATCTTGGGTATTATCATCACTCAATCGGAGATCTCGATCTTGCTCGTTCTCTGTTAATTGAAGCGCTAGCCAGAGTATCCACTACCCGTCTATCAGCCTACTCTGAAACTATATTAATAAATTTAGCCTCTGTTTATGAAGATATAGGTGATAAGGACAGAGCAAAAACATACTTTCATCGAGTATTAGATCTAGTGGAAGTACGCAACAATATTGCGCTGGTAGATGAAGTCAAATTACGCTTAGCAAAACTAAACAGAGAGGAGCAGCCATTAGAAAGTATTGCTGCTCATAAGCTATGGCTCGAACAGCTACAAACAAATGAGGGGCAACCTGACATTAGAAATCAAATGTCAGCTTTACTGGAACTTGCCAGAGACTATCAACAGCTAAATGATTTACATAACGCAAAAGAATACGCTGAGCAAGCTTGGAACTTCAGAGACTTCACAATCAGCCACGAATTGTCTTTAGAAGCTGGCATAATGCTGTCTGATGTTTTGTATAGTCTTGGAGATGTAAGTTCATCGTTAGAAATTCTAATTGAATGTTTAGATAAGCGTAATCAATGGGGAGAAACATCACCTCAGGCGATTGGGGTTGAGCATGGCATAATGCTTGGATATGCATCCATAGGTGATATTGATAGAGCAATATTCCACGGTGATAGAATGGTTACGCTCACTAACCACATTGGAAATACGCTCGATGCAAAAATACTCGGCCCTAAGTGGAGCGATACAACACAACAATACAGCGCTAACTATGCAATGCAATTGATCGACTTTGACAAGAAAAACAATTCGCATAGCTATACGCAAAAAATCATCTCTGTTCTAGAATCTACGCGAGCGCTACAACTAATTCGTCAAAGAAATACTGTTAACTCTTTATCCATCGACGATTTTTCTCACGAAAACGAAGCAATTACTTCAGCATGGAATTTAATGATTGAAGCGCAAAACAATTTGGTGGGTGTTACAGAACCAAATCAGTTGCAAAAGTTACAAGTAGCCTATTACGAAAAAAGTGAAGCCTTTGAGTTACTAGTAGAACAAGACCGAGCTCTCGGCTCTGAGGAAATACAATCAGTAGAGGGTACACCGCCCACTATAAGTATTGATACCTTATACAGCCAACTCAGCGCAGATAAAGCAGTTATTCAGTTCATTCTGGGTTCACCAGTGAGTTATGCCGTTGTTTCATATGGTGATTCTACAAACTTTATCGAGTTACCAGATAGAAAAACGCTTTCCGAATGGACTGCTAAATTTCGGGATGAGTTAACCAGCAATGAACGGCTTACTGAACTTTCTGCTATTTCAGAAATTTTTCAGCGCTTAGTTCGACAGAATATTGATCAAATATATATCATTCCACAAGCAGAGTTGTATGAACTTCCTTTCGCTGCGATTCCTATCGAGCAAGGTAAAACCCTTGTCGACGAAGCTTCGGTTGTGTTAATTCCAGTCATTTCAGAAGCACTTGATACAGAGGCCAGAAATAGCAACACGAACTCAGAAATCGTAGTTTTCTCTGACCCAAGTTTCGAAACTCTACAGGCCGATACAAATAACTGGAGTAATAGTCTGCAACCTCTCTCATGGTCTCAACGTGAGGCATCGAGTATTGAGCAGCTCTTTGCAGGTCACAATTTAGAGGTTTATTCTCAGAACCAATTTACCAAGTCAGCGATATTATCCTCTCAAGCTAGAAACGCATCTATTCTTCATCTGGCAACACATGCCTATTACAACAAGTTGACCCCTGAAGTCGTTGGTTTAGCCACCTCTGAAGACCTAGAAGGTCATAACTTTCTGAGTGCATTTGAACTGAGTAGTAAACCGTTTAATTCTGACTTAGTGGTTATAAGTGGGTGCGACACCGCACAGGGCGAGGTATTGCTTGGAGAGGGGCCTATGAGTCTGTCACGAATGTTCCTAGCTCAAGGAGCGAATTCCGCAGTAGGTTCAATCTGGCCCATTGACGACAAAGCATCAGCGTATTTCATGTCACATTTTTATGAGCAACTCAAAAGCACACGCGGGAACATATCAATTGCGTTTCAAAATGCTCAACAAAAAACTAGACAAAATAGACGATACAAACACCCAAAATATTGGGCGGGATATGTATTAAACTCTACGCAACTGAATCCAAAAATCGAATGGCTAAGCAACTAGTATTGAGCCAAAAACAAACTCACCATGGTAAACGCCGACAGAGCTATCACTACTGCAAAGGCACCAGCAAGTAGCTTTCCCACAATAGATAATTCATTTAGCTCAACCCAAAATAGTCCTTTCACATAATGCTGATGTTCTTCGCAGCAACCATTTTTTAACGGCTCGTTCGCACATTTTTTTGCATAGGTATGGTAGTTAACTAAACACTTGCGTTCTTGATGCTGATGTCGCGCACAAAACTGACCTTTGTCTACCAATCGATTACACTTTTCGCCTCGCCGTGTAATTCCTATACACCTGGTCATTGGATATTCCTTTTACTAATCGATTTTTAGAGTGATTGAAAATATACCGCTGAGAATGCTCGTCAGAAGTACAGAAAAGAGCATGACTCAGCCCATAAATGCAGACCAATAAAGGGCAAATTTATGAATAGCTTTAAAAGCAATTTAGTTATTGGAATTTGAAGGCACCGAAAGGCAATTTGTGCCTTCCACTACTCTCTCGTGTTTGACAACATTATTCAACCCCTAATCTCAGATTGTGGAGTAATCCTTTTCTAGTTTTTACCGTAAGAAACTGTAATCAAAAAACAAGCCAATGAGAGTAGAGATGTATGGCGTTTTCTCAGCATGGTGCTTACAAACTATGGGTCGTAAATAAAACGGTTTTTGCTGAGCTTATTGGTGCGTGGAATCTAGAAGCAGCGAAGAACTTTAAAAAGGACTTTATTCGCGCTGCCGATTCGTTAGGAGACCAATGGGCGCACCTAGTGTATTTGAAAGATTGGCAGTTTTGCGGAAAAGAAGTCTTTCCAGAAATTGAAAGTTTAGTCGCTTGGTGTATTAACAACGGGTTAAAGCGAACGGCAAACGTGTACCCAAAATCGTCGTTGAAGAATCAGTTTTTAGGTGAAATGGTGGTTGAAGAACAAGGTGACTTTACTCGACGCATATTTGATGACCCCGAGGAAGCGTCAAAGTGGCTCACTCAAGAGGGTTACCCAACTAGCGTAGAATAACCCAGTAAAGCACTATTTAAAAACTAAGCTAATGTTTAAACGGCATGGTAAGTAATTTGATTATATGACTATTTTCTTGCGTGTGTGGTGTGTTTTGCTGCCCCAGATTTATACGCTCATCAGGTAAACTTGCTGTAGATTTGAACGATCCAAATATTCTGTCCCAAATCGATATGCTAAATCCAAAGTTCGCATTACTTTCAGCCATCACTTGGCTATGGTGAATGCGATGAAGATGTTGAGTGATCAACACTTTAGAGACCATAGATTCCCAGCGTGGTGCTAAGCGAATATTGGCATGATTAAATAAAGCGAATCCATTCAACAGCATTTCAAAAAGCACAACGGCAAATGCTGGAGCCCCGAGTAACAGAATCAATATTCCTTTGTAAACAAGGCTAAGGGCTATCTCGATGGGATGAAATCGTAACCCTGTAGTGGTATCCACGTGGCTGTCTGCATGGTGCATGTGGTGTATTCGCCACAAAAGAGGCACCTGATGAAACAAACGATGTTGCCAATAAATGGCAAGGTCGAGCACTAAAATACATAGCACAATGCCTATCCAACTTGGCAGTTCAATAGCGTTTAACACACCTATTTGGTTAGCATCGGCCCACATCGCCACACCGGCTAAACCAAACGGAAACAATACTCTTGCAACTAATGCCCCACAAACCAAAATGAGCAAATTGCCCGTCCAACGATATCGTTTGTTCACAGGCGCTTTCCGAGCAGGTAACCAAACCTCAAGAAACCCCATTACGGCAAAAACGCCAAGAAATACCAAAAGACGGTAAGACTCAATATTAGCCATTTTGCTCTACCGCTTTTAACGTTGTGTAGCCGCCGACAATTCGCGTAACAACAGTTATCAAGCATGCTGCCGCAAATACATAGGCAATGATTGGAAAGTATGTTGGCCACACACAGAAGGCAACAAATACCAGAATGGTCTCGGTGCCCTCGGTTAAGCCCTGCATGTAATAAAAGCTTTTGTTCTTAAACTGAGGTCTGTCGATATTGAATTTTTCAGCCGCAATGGCAAAAGCAAGAAAGCTGCTTCCAGTACCTATGAAGGTTGCCAACAAGACTAGCGCAGGGGTGCCCCACTCTAACGGGCTTGCAATACCAAAGGCCAGCGGGATTGATGCATAAAATAGAAAATCTAAACTGATATCCAAAAAGCCGCCCGACGACGTACTGGTGTTTTGAAACCTAGCCAACTCACCGTCAATACCATCAAAAATTCGATTGAGCGCAATAAATAGCAAGGCGCCATGCCATAGACCGCCAATAATCATAGGAACCGCCAACAGTCCAACAAAAAAGCCTGCCACGGTCACTTGGTTGGGCGTAATACCACACTTATTCAGCGCCAATATAAGCGGGTGAAGTAGTGGTTTAATTAAGGGAGTTATTTTAGCGTCGAGCATATTCGTTTACCTAAAATGACAACTTAGTCATTACAGTTGAATAATGTCGCCATTGGCGGCGTCTACATCTTCAGCGTCGTGAGTCACCATGATTGTTGGAATGTTCTGAGCTTTCACTGTACTGAATACCCACTCTCTGACTTTTGCTCGCAACTGTGTATCCAGTTTACTGAAAGGTTCATCAAGCAATATAGCTTTTGGCTCGGAGGCCATGGTTCTGAGTAACGCCACTCGCGCTTGCTGCCCACCCGACAATGAACTTACGCTGCGATGCTGCATATCTTGCATTTCAACCTGTTCAAGCAATTGGGCAACGCTTTGCTTGGCATTTTTTCGATGTTGAAAACCAAAGGCGATGTTTTCACCCACGGTTAAATGCTCAAACAACAACGCATCCTGAAACAACACTCCTACTCTACGCTGGTACGTCGGAACCTCTATTATCGATTTGCCGTTTAATACAATATCGCCCTGAACAGTAAAAACACTCTCCAGCTGACCTGTAATTGCGTTCAACAAGGTAGACTTACCCGAACCTGATGCACCAAGCACACTCAAGACTTTGCCAGGCTCAATCCGAGCGTTCACATTAAATAGAGCATGTTTATCTTTGGTAACCGATAAGTCGATAAGTTCCAGCGCCAACAGTTGACTCCTCTTTTGTAATCTCGCGTTAGTTATTTGGTTTTACGGGCGTAAAAGGCGCGGGCGATAGCCCACGCTGCCAAAAATATCACCAAAGGCATCAACCCTTGCACAATAACATACACGGCGTTAAGCCGTTTACTGCTACCCGCTGCTAATGCGATAGCTTCTGTTGTTACAGTAGCAATTTGACCACCACTGCTCAGTAAAGTAGGCAAATATTGGCTCAAGCTAATGGCACACCCCATGGCAAAAGCGAAAGCAATAGATGGAAACACCAAAGGCAGTTTTACATGAATAAACACACGGAAAGGCGAATACCCTAAGCTTTGCGCCATTTGCCCATAACGAGGGTCGATTTGCCGATAAGAATCAGCAAGCGAAAAGAACACATAGGGCAAAACATAAATTAAGTGACTCAGGCCAACAGACAACCAAAGACGCTCTGGAAAAACAAGTTGCTGCAACCACACCAATCCAAACAAAAAAACCACCCCGGGGACAAGTAGCGGAATAAACAAAATTAACGTAAAGCGTTTTTCGTATGCACTTGAACCACCGCGTTTCATAAATCGCGACACTACCTCGCTTTCCAGCGCTAACAAACTCACCACTACAGCCACACCGCTCGTGCTCAACGCAAGAATGAGTGAGTTCAACAACGGGGTTTGCATCGCGGCTAAACCCACCGACCAGTTAAGCCCTGTTATTCCCTCAGGAAACACCGAACCGGAAGTCCAGTAGGTGGCGAATGAAAGCACCCCAGTGAATGAAATCAATGCGAGAATGAGTACGGTTAATCCAATTAGACTCACTGTACCGAGAATAAATAGTGGCAGTTGCCCACCCGTTCGATTCAAATTAAGCACAAACCATCGATAATAGCGCCCAATGATTTGCTCTGAGCCACGCCACAATAACAAAGCGACTATGCAAAGGAGCATGAGTACTATTGCTCCAACAGACGCGGGTAATCGCAGCGCTAAATCTACGTTATTGAACCAATGAACAATGGCGACAGACAAGGTGGGAATTTTATTCGACCCAAGCACTAAAGGAATTTCAACACATGATATTGCATAGGCCAACACCGCAAAAACGGGTAACCTGATCCGCTGGTAAAGGCTTGGCAAAACGAGTTTCAAAAATGCAGTTATGGGCGTGTATCCAAGCGAAAGCCCGCTGCGATAATATCCACACAACTCTTTATTCAGCGCACTTTGCGCGAGCACGCTTTGACTCATGAAAAACAAAAATGGGACTTCTTTAATCACCAAGGCAAAAATAATCGACACGCCATAGTTGTCATACGGGAACCACTCGCCTAACCAAGGCGTTGGCGACAACAGAAATATTAACGCTAAAGCAACCGCTCCGTGGGGCAATACTAATAAAGGCGCAAGTAGTCGTTTTGTTGATGAAAAGGGGCGATAGCAATAGACGATCCCCACCAAAGCAATGCTTATGACCAGCGAAAATAGCGTTGCTCCAAGCCCAGTAAATAAGGTCAATCCAATAATACTCACTAACTCTGGTGTGGCGAAAAAAGAGTGGATGGCTTGTGTATCTAGAGTGTTAAATCCTAAGGCTGGAAAGAATCCAGTCGCAGGAAGTAGTACGCCGAAACTGCCAGCCAGCACGGGAAACACCAAGAGTAATATCATGGCTTGCTTTACAGCATGGGAAAAGCGCTCAAAAGGAGACATTAATAACGGGCTCCGTAACGCTCAAACCATGCGTTGCGCAGAGCATCAGTCCAGCTAGCATGAGGCTCAGCAAACATGATGATTCGCTCTGACGGGGGCAATGCTGAAGGGTGGGTTCCCTCAACTTGAAACAGTTGTGCATCGTTATCTGGTAACAAGGCTACATCTAAAACTGTGTCATCGCCCCATACATCAAGGCGCTTTTTATAGGCTTGCGCAACGGGCGACAATAAAAAGTTAACCACTTTTTTAGCATTGTCTGCATTCGGTGAATTATAAGCGATGGCTACAAAATGAATGTTAGACAAACTGCCGTCTTCCATCCCATAGGTGCGAATAGTGGGCGGTAAATCAAAACGATTGACCGCACTGGGGATCTCTGCGGCGGTAAATGAGAACCCAAGGTGCAACACCTCGTCGTCGATTAACCTTTGCATGTGCGAAGCTTGACGCAACATATGTGTTCCCTGCCTCCACATATGTGGATGTAAGGCATCTAAGAAAGCCCATAGCGGTGTAGTGAGCTCTGCAAACAGCTCTGGCGTAGCAGGACGATAAAGCCCGTCTGTATTGCCACGGTTTAACGCAATCAGTAAATATTTTAAAAAACTGATGCCTAAATAGTCATTGGGTGTTGGGTAAGCAAATGTGCCTGGATTCTCTACAACAAAACTCATTAACTCATGAGCAGTTTTTGGCGGCGTTTTTACGTGTGCACCGTTGTAATAGAAGACCATCGCTGCCCTGCCCCAAGGCGCTTCTTGCCCATTCGTAGGCAACCCAAAATCGGTGAGTACCGCAGGGTTTTCAGCAGGATTTGTCAGTGAAAAATTAGCCAGCCCATTCACCCAACTCGGCGCAAGAAGCCCATTGGATTGCATAGCTGCAAAGTTTTCTCCGTTTATCCAAATAAGATCTACACTGCCATTGTGATGATTACCCGCAGACTTCTCAGCAATAACACGAGACACCGCATCACTGGTGTCGGCTAATTTCACGTGATTAATGGTGATACCGTGCTGCTGACTAACTTGTTGCGATACCCATTGAATGTATTGATTCACTTGAGCGCTGCCACCCCACGCATGAAATCTAACCTCATTCGTAGCACCAATAGTTCCGCTCGCAAACACGACTAAACACAAGAGCGCGTTTAACTTTAAAAAACCGATGGTTATCTGCCAATTAAACAAAAGCTAGCTAATCCGTAAAATCATTCAACGCCCAATCATAGGGGATATGATTGATAGCAATGGTGCCATTCGCGAGTTGTTGCTTCTGCGTCTGATTCAACGACAAGGCGTCGGCATATAGAAGTACAAAAGAAGGCAAAGAATCCGCACCGTGCCATTGCTGTTCAAAATCACCTTTGTACCATTCGAAAATTTGCGATAAATACAAGGTATTCCCCTCGATGCGGTTTCTTGAGGTGTCGCCCAAAAACTGGCGTGTTTGTTCATCTAACTGCTGTGATAACGCTTCACCAACGTAGGCTTCTTGGCGAAGTGCTGGACACCCGACGCTGGCACAATTCACTGCAAAATGAATGCGCGGTTCCATAAGTTCAGGGTTTCCCCGAATCATGGCGTGTTCTATATCGTCTAAGGTACGTGTACCTCCCAATAGAGGGGCGAAAGGCTGTTTCCAAGGAATAACGCCATCGCGTTCTAATTCCAGAATGGATGTTATATCTGGGTATGCAGTAATGATGAGCTTTACTGTATATGCGTTGTAAGCATTAATTAAAAACGCCAGTCGTGCTTCTTTTGACCACGTGTTAAAGGATGATTCAGGCACAGACGCCAAGGTATTTAGATACGCATCCAATTTCTCACTGTCGCGAGAAAAACTCGCATAATCAACAGCGGTGCTATTGCCATTATCAATGCTGTGCACATGAAGCGAGAGCAACTCATCCCACTGGGCATGTAAGGGTGACCACTGGCTTGTGTCTTCATAAGTAGCATTAGCAAAAGCGCTGGTTTCACTCAGCAAAAAGAATAAAACCAGTGCAATTAATCGCGGCCAAGCGATACGCATTCCATTAACCTCGGTTGAAATCGTGAAGCTTTTTCACCCACTGTAGCATTTTTTCTGGCGCATTCGCCCGTTTCCATGCGCCAGCAGTATATTTGGCTCCTTCTGCCCATGTTGGGTAGGCGTGAATAGTGCCAAGAATTTTGTTCAACCCTAAACCATGTTTCATGGCCAACACAAATTCAGACATGAGATCACCCGCATGCTCAGAGAGCATGGTCACCCCCAAAATCGTATCTTTACCCGGAGGCGTAAGTACTTTGATGTAGCCTCTACGAGAGCTTTCAGTAATCGCTCGGTCAAGTTCAGCAAAATCAAAGCGGGTTACTTCGTACTCGATACCCTTTGCTTTTGCATCGGTCTCGCTAAGGCCAACTCGCGCGACTTCAGGGTCAACAAAAGTCGTCCAAGGGATCACCCGATAGTCCACCTTGAATTTTTTAAATTTACCGAATAGTGCATTTACCGAGGCGTACCACGCTTGATGCGCTGCCACATGAGTAAATTGATACGGGCCTATGACGTCACCGGCAGCATAAATATTAGGGAACAAGGTCTCTAAATATTCGTTGGTTTCTAGCGGTCGGTCTGTGGCTATTCCTAAGTTTTCTAGCCCAAAACCTGTCAAACGCGGTCGTCTGCCTACGGCTATGATAACGTCATCATACTCAATAGCTTCTTCGCTTCCATCAACGGAAACTAGAAGCTGCTTAACTCCGTTGTGCTGCTCAAAACGTAGCGCTTCGTGATTGGTACGCACATCAATGCCACCTTCGCTCAGTACGCCGGTAACATAGTCAGCCACGTCAGTATCTTCTCTACCCATTAACCGAGGCGTTTTTTCCACCAAGGTAACTGCGCTACCCAAGCGGGAAAATGCTTGTGCAAGCTCACAGCCTATTGGGCCACCGCCCAACACCACAAGGCGTTTAGGAACGTCTTCTCTGGTCGATAATGTCGACCACAAAGTATCAGATGTTAAATAACCGCTGTTGTCTAGCCCTGATAGCGGTGGCACAAAAGGGCTCGCGCCCGTCGCTATAACAATACTGCGTGTTGTTAGGGTTTCTACTTGTCCGGTATTGTGTTTTATCTCCACCGTCCAAGGGTCAATGATTTTAGCGTAACCTTTGATAACGTTTACGCCCATGGACGTGTAACGTTCCACACTGTCGTTTGGGGCTATGGCAGCGATAACCTCGTTTAATCGCTCCATTACTCGGCTAAAAC
Organism: Alteromonadaceae bacterium; assembly: GCA_027013165.1. Lineage (GTDB taxonomy): Bacteria > Pseudomonadota > Gammaproteobacteria > Enterobacterales > Alteromonadaceae > Alteromonas. The sequence continues at coordinate 2,216 of JALUXV010000225.1, read as the reverse complement.
GCATAGTGGGTTGAACACCATCTAAACCGTATTGTTCGGCGTTACGCATTTGATGCGCCACTTTTGCGGTTTTGATAATAGCTTTACTTGGAACACAGCCATAGTTTAAGCAGTCGCCCCCCATTTCTCCTGCTTCCACCAAAGTCACTTTGGCTTTAACGGCTGCAGCAATATAACTCGTTACCAAGCCACCAGCGCCCGCGCCAATAACAATCAAGTTTTGATCGAATTTAGCGGGCTTTTTATAACCATTGTAAACGCGCTTGCCGTTTACCACCGCCACAATGGCTTTGGCGATCCACGGGAATATCCCCAGTAAAACAAACGAAAGTATCAATGTAGGAGACAAAATACCCGATAAGCTATCAAGCTGGGCGAGCTGGGTTCCTGCATTAACGTACACCACAGTACCTGCCAACATACCTACTTGGCTAACCCAATAGAAGGTAAAAGTACGTAGGCTGGTTAACCCCATTAACAGGTTTATCAAAACGAAGGGAAACACGGGTACAAGCCGCAAAGTAAACAAGTAAAAAGCGCCCTGCTTGGCAACCCCCTCATCAAAGCTTTTGATTTTGTCGCCAAATCTAGCTCTAACTGCATCTCTTAGAAAGAATCGCGCAACCAAAAACGACAACGTCGCCCCAATACTTGAAGCGAAAGAGACAATAATAAATCCATTCACTAAACCAAACAATGCGCCTGCAGCTAGTGTCAGGATCCCTGCACCGGGCAATGATAGGGCCGCGGCAGCTACGTAAAAAGCGAAAAATAGCGCCATACTCATTGCTGGATTTCCAGCGACCCTGGTTTGCAAAGTGGCCATGGATCCTTTCAGTCCCTCTAGACTGAGGTAAGTTTGTAAGTCCAAATGGAAGAAACCTACTACCGCTGCCACTATCACTAAAAGTAACGCGATTTTTTTCATATTTTTTATCTCCTATCAGTACCCGTTAAAACGAGTACTGTGCCGACACTTGTACATGACGTGGTAAGTTGGGCATAACTAGGGTAGCGCCAAAATAGCCCCCTTCAAATACTGGCTGCCAATTTTCTTCATCGCTGGCGTTAATCACATCTAAGCGCACACGCACACTGTCTGTGGCCGCATAATCTGCCCACAAGTCTAAGTTAAACTGGTCGCGAATATTCACAGTGGCTAAAAAGTCTAGCGGGAAGGATTGAGTAAACAACGCAGACGCGCCTAGCTCAATTAGCTCAGTCACCTGCCAGCCAGAATTTACCGTTACCATATGGTCAGGAATACCTTGAACACGTTGATTCGATGCGGCAAATGCAGTGAAAGATGGCGATCCGACACCAGTCCCCTGAATAATGTCAGGGCGACTGTTATCGAATGCGTCAGCCACTTGAGATGTGCCTTGGAATGCAACGGAATCATCAAATCTTGCATCAAGATAGCTGTACGCAGCGTTTACCCATACAGTATCTCCCTGATAAAACACCTGAAGTTCTGCACCTTGAGTTTCCACACCACTGTTACTGCCATCGCGATTTCTCAAACTTCTGGTTTGGTCGAAGACAGACGCTTCTGCATACCAAGTATCACTTGGCGCATACTTCACGCCGACTTCATATAGGGTGTTTTGAGTTTTAAAGTTTTGCGAGTCGATTTGATTACTGCCACCAAGTACTGTACCGCCAGCCATACTATTTGACGTAGCGTCATTTTCAGACCACGCCGCATACAAAGTCACGTCTGAATTGAGCGAGTAATTCGCACTTAGTTGGTAGCTTGTTAATGTGTCTGAATGGGTATCGCTTGCAGCGACTTGCCCTTGAGGGGCTAGTGGATCTCTAGCTTCAACGTCGTAATAATCCACACGTACACCGGCAATAGTCGAGAAATTCTCGCTCCACTTAGAACGTTGCTGAACAAATAGCCCCGTTTGCCATGAGGTTGAATCAGTAGTGTCAGACAAATTAAAGTCACCACTGCCATCACCATCGATATCGTATTGTGCACCCGGTGAAACAAACACGCCCGGACGAAGCTCGATTAATCGCGCTTTCTGTGCGTCAGTCAGAGGGATCACTCGATTGGTCAGTGGCCCGGTTAAGTCCACAGGATTGTCAGCTTCGGTGGTGAACTGACTGTACCCCAATACGTCATTGTATCGAAGGGCAATTCCCATAGTAGTCAACTGAGAGTCCGACACTTCCCAGTCAAGTTCAGTGCTGTTTTCGAAGGTTTT
>JALUXV010000224.1 GCA_027013165.1 Alteromonadaceae bacterium | reverse complement strand
GGCAGTTTGTTTTGAAACCGGTAAAGGTAATGACGACTTTGCTCGTCGTGAGTAGGAGGGCCTATGGGATAAACTCTTACTCCCCTTGGGTCTAAGCGTTCAGTAACGCGACGGATCGCACCGCCTTTTCCAGCGGCATCCCACCCTTCAAATACAATAATAGCTCGTCGATTTTGATGGTAATACGCTTGCTGCACATGTAAGAGTTGTTCTTGCCAGACTTTTAGTTCCGCTCGGTATTGTTTTTTCCCTTCCATTTGGGGGGCGTTTTTAAGTTCACATAGCTGAACGGGCGACTGTTGAAGTGCAATTGATGATACAGAGTGTTCAAACATAAACTTGAAATAGGCCTAGATTGTCGTTAGCTACACCAGTTTTATCGCGTTGTGAGCAGTTGTTGCAAGTATTGGCTGATTAAACATTGTTATAGGTCAATTTATGGATTTAGGTAAACCGCTCTTGTCTGATTACTCGGCTCAAGACAAAGGTGCTCAATGGATGGCGTTTTTAAGTGTCGAGCACTACTTTAATTCAAAGTTAAATCATTAAACCATGATGCTTTCCCTTCGCTATACTTGATTGATTTACTCAGGTATTAGATAATCTTGGCAGTTTTGTTTTGATAGCACTTGTGGTGCAAGAGGAAGGTATGTCTGTAGAAACGGCGTTGCCCATAGAATTTTCAGATGCTGCGGCAAGTAAAGTGAAAGCGCTCATCACGGAAGAAGAAAACCCAGAGTTAAAATTACGGGTTTATGTAACGGGTGGCGGTTGCTCAGGTTTTCAATATGGCTTTACGTTTGACGAGAAAGTTAACGAAGGCGATATGACCATTGAGAAAGACAGCGTTACCTTAGTGGTAGATCCAATGAGCCTACAATACCTTGTTGGTGGTGTTGTTGATTACGTTGATGGATTAGAAGGCGCTCGCTTTTTGGTGGAAAATCCAAACGCTACAACAACCTGTGGTTGTGGCTCTAGTTTTAGCATCTAGTATTCTGTTATATCTATAGTTTCTATTTCCCTTTCTTTGTAAGTCGCTTTGTGTCTACACTGGCATATATTCATACAAAGAAGGGAAGTAGTCATGAAACTATACGGTTCTACCACATCGCCATATGTTCGACGCATTCGGATTGTTTTGGCGCAAACCCCCCATGAATTTATTGATCTACAAATATTCGGGGGAAAAGATCGCGAGCTACTTGCGTCGAGAAACCCCACATTAAAAGTCCCCTGTTTAGAAGATGAAGGGGAGATGATTTTTGATTCTCGTGTTATTCACAGCTACCTTTCTGAAAAGCTCAATCTTGACCCATTGACATGGGAAGAAGAAAACTTGCTCACCCTAATTGACGCCGCCAATGATTCTTTTGTACAACTGCTCATATTGCAGCGTTCAGAGTTTGATATTAATGATGAGAAGTTGTATTTCCGTTTACAAAATGAACGTATTGAAGCGGTACTATCAACCTTGGAAGCTCAGTTGTTAGAAGGCGGTTTCTCTGGATGGAGTTACCCAGAGGTGTGTTTATATACCATGGTTGATTGGTGTATTTTCCGAGAGCTTCACGACTTCGCTAAGTATCCAACATTGCTAGAGTTTCACGAGAAGCACCAAGATCGCATAGAGCTAACCGCAACAGATCCTCGTCAGTAGCCTTTAGCAAAGTCAAACTGGTACATCAGAGGTTCGTTGTTCAAAAAGCGTTTTACATTGGTGCAAAACACAGAAGCAACGTCCTCTGGGCTAGATTCGGCAGCCGTGTGAGCAGTAATCATAATTTTAGGGTGATGCCAGAAAGCATGATCACTGGGCAAAGGCTCAACATTAAATACATCTAATACGGCGGCTTTTAACCTGCCACAATCCAGTGCCCAAAGTAGATCTGATTCAACAATGGCACTTCCTCTACCAGCGTTTATCAATAAAGCATTTTCAGGCAACGCTCTAAAAAATGCTTGATCAATTATGCCCCGAGTACTAGGCGTGTCGGGCATAAGGTTAACCACGGCGTCACATTGGGAAGCAAATAACTCCAGTTCATCTACCGAGTAGATTCGTTCATATCCCGCTTGTTGTGCTCCTGAGCGAGTGAGACCGACAAGTTTCATATCAAAGCTTTGTGCCACGGGAATAAGGCTTTTTGCTATGTCTCCGGCGCCGAGAATGCCCAACGTTTTACCTGTAAGAGGAAAACGTTCAGAGCCACACCAAACCGGCGGGCGCTGATACTGGTTTCCTTGGAAGGTTGGAATATTGCGCGAAAAATAGAGCAAATGGGCAAAGACATATTCACGCATTAACTTGCCAAAGATGCCTTTGACGCCAGTGAGTTTATAGTTGGTTTTTGCAAGGGCGAGCAAGGGGGCATTTCCCGCCCATGTTGATTGGCACCACTGCAAGTTGTTGCACTCTGGAATAATGTGAACGGCGAGATCTGGATCGGCAAGAAGCACACTAACTTGCTGCTTATTGATCGCCACGGGATTGGCTGTGCATTGAATTATCGGCAGACTGGGCACTGAACTACTGCT
>JALUXV010000223.1 GCA_027013165.1 Alteromonadaceae bacterium | reverse complement strand
GCTTCTGGTATTGTTGCTCAATCTATTGGTGGCGGCGGTGGTAATGGTGGTCTCACTGTATCTGGTGCAGTTTCTGTAGCTAAATCAGGTAGTGGTGCGGTTTCTGTTGGTGTAGGTGGAACAGGGGGTGATGGTGGGCTCTCGGCAGATGTCGTTAATACAGTAATGAATGGATTTGTGCAAACGCAGGGTAAAAATTCAACTGGAATATTAACGCAAAGTATTGGTGGTGGCGGCGGCAACGGGGGTATTTCTGTCAATCATTCCATCAGTGGGTCGAAGGCTGGTAGTGGCGCACTGGCAGTTGCTGTTGGCGGTATTGGCGGTGGTGGTGGTAATGCAGGTAATGCCATTAGTAAGGTAACGGGTGGTGTGGTAACAACTGAAAATAATTCTATTGCTATTCTCACACAGTCTATTGGTGGTAGCGGTGGCAACGGTGGTATATCGACTGCCAGTTCACTCAATATGAGTAAGGAAAATGGCGGTTCGCTGGCTGTAGGTGTCGGTGGCTTTGGCGGCGACGGTGGTGATGCTGGTTCAGTGTCCAGTACTGTTAATACAACAGTTGCAAATAACCAGATTGGAACAAAAGGTCAGGACTCAACTGCAATTGTTGCCCAGTCTGTTGGTGGCGGTGGTGGTAACGGTGGTATCAATGTGTCTGACAGTATCAACCTGGCAAGTAAAAATGGTGCGGCAATTGGTGTTGGTGTCGGTGGCTTTGGCGGTGGTGGTGGTAATGCTGGCAATGTTAACCTGGCAGTGACAGGAAATGTGGTGACAGAAGGTAATAATTCACATGGTTTAGTCGCACAATCTATCGGTGGTGGTGGTGGCAATGGCGGGACGAACGTATCAGGCACACTGAATGTTAGCAAAACCGGAACGGGTGGTTCTGTCGCTATTGGTGTGGGTGGTTTCGGTGGGCTGGGTGGTAATGCCGGTAATGTTGCGGTGAACTATAAGGGAACGATTTCTGCTCAACCACGAACGTTCGTTCCACAAACTACTGATTCGACAGGTGCAGTAATCCCTGCACATTATGAAACTAAATCAGGGGATGGTTCTGATGGCATCCTGGCTCAGTCAATCGGTGGCGGTGGCGGTAATGGTGGCACCAATGTAAGTGGTGCACTTTCGTTTGCCTCATCTAAAAATGGGGGTAATGGGCATGCTCTCGTGATAGGTGTGGGTGGTTTTGGTGGTAGCGGCGGTACTGCTGGTGCCGTTAATGTTACTGTGTCCGGTGGTAATACCATTACTGCTTCTGGCAATGCGCGTTCGGCAATTATTGCTCAGTCTGTCGGTGGTGGTGGTGGTAATGGTGCGACGAATATTAGTGGCGGTATTGTCACCGATGCACCAATTATTCTAGGAACCGGGGGCTTAGGTGGCGATGGTGGTACAGCAGATAAAGTCACTGTTGTTGATACAACAAATATTATCACTAAGGGTGAAAGATCATACGGTATTTTAGCTCAGTCGGTTGGTGGCGGTGGTGGTAATGGCGGGCTGAATGTTAGTGGTAGTCTCACTTACAATAAAGAGGCAAACATTCCTGCAGTGACTATTGGCATAGGTGGTTTCGGCGGTGCGGGTAATATTAGTAATGATGTTTCTGTAACACATAATGGCACGATTACAACTGAAGGTAAATCGGCGCATGGTATTTATGCCCAGTCTGTTGCCGGTGGTGGTGGTGATGGTGGTTATAATTTTTCACTT
>JALUXV010000222.1 GCA_027013165.1 Alteromonadaceae bacterium | reverse complement strand
AGTAGAATTTACTCTATCGATGCCGAGGATAGCCGGATAAAGATATTGGTAGGTGATGATATAGCTGTGTTTAGATATCATGAAGCTATCGAAAATAAATCAATTAACGCTGTCAGCCATGGATGATATTCCTTCTTTAGAAATTGTTGTGAATATGATGGTTGTAGATTCTGATTACGACATCACACTAGAACGTATCAATTTGAATGTGTTGTATTACTATAAACCTTCTACATACAAATTAAATGGTAAAACTATTCTAGAATGCTTTGGTTTAAACCCAGAAACGGATGATTTTTCGTTTACCGATATTCTAGATGGCACGATCCTAAATATACTAGTGACTAATGCTTATGAAGATGAATCTACTTTACAACAAATGATGTCGTATATTATAGATACTATAACTTCACTAACTAGTTATGATTCCGTTGTTAAAGCTGAAGATCTTGTTGCTTATGATAACGTTATAAGAGAAGTTCTCCACGAGACATTAAGTCGTAACATAGTTGGGTATGTTGACGTTAAGAAAGTTATAAACTATTTATCGGAAATCGACATGTTTTATTTGTGTACACCTTTACATTTTTATATATGCGATGGGTGCACGGTGATAGAAACAAATGTCAAAAAATACAGGAGAAAGAGATGAATATACTATTCTTAGATGTAGACGGCGTACTTAACATAATGAGTACTACATTTCGTAGCGCTACTAGCGGTAGTGACGTGATAGAGCCGCATTTAATGGAACGATTAGAGTTTATCCTAGAACGATCACCCGATACTAACATCGTGATATCATCTTCTTGGATTGAAAAACACCTTATTAAAAAATTAAAGTCGGTGCGTTTTAAATACCTAGATAGGATATTAGGTCGTACTAACCGCAGCAGAGAACATCGTGGCGACCAAATAAAAGATTGGCTCGACACCCACGAGGATGTAGAAAATTATATAGTGTTAGAAGATGAAATTTCTGATGTATGCGGTGATCGTTGTAGCGCTATACCTACTAATAATGTTATAGAAATAGATATGAACGAAGGTATGAGTAACGCTAATACTATCGATGCGGTACATAGACTTAATAATATTCTCGATATTTCAGATGGTGTTGAGTGCTATTTCAGCCAACGTTATCTGTTACACTATGAATATTTCTACGCACTAGGTTATAGACCACATGTACTCATAGAGAACCCGCCTACAGAAGAAGATTTGGAACGTTGGGATTATTTCATTGTCGACAACAATAATATGTGTTTAAACATGTATAAAAATAGTGAGGAGAGTTAGTTATGCGGCCGGTATACGTTGATATAGACTTATCTTCTTTGCTATCCAAGATGGGTAATATAGTTCGCGGTGTTAACTTAGAATTAGCTGTTATTAAATTTTATAAGATGAAAGTTGATAAAGAACACAATTCATTAGAAGTTGTTAACAATTATATAGCTAATTACTTACACATGACTAAAGACCGTGTGTATAGTTACCGTGATGTAACTCGTATGGTTAAAGAAAAATTCTATAACAAAACTTTATTTAAATTCCATGGATCGTTAGAACAGTTAGTGCTTAAAAGTGTTAATCCGTACGTAACAGATGTTAGTTACGATAAACTCATTAACAAAGACAAAATGTTAGTCCGTTTTAAACTATATTATGACTAGTGTCCTTAGCAAATTAGCATTGGACGTAATACATAGTAATTATGTAGAGACCGCTGATAACAACCTCAAACGATACATAATAGATGTTACCCCTATTTTAGAAGCATTCAAATTATCGTTAGCTAGTAGTGGTTATGATAGTATTTTTATAACCACTTATTTTAAACTTTTCACAGAGAATGTTATTATACAAAGAGCCGACGATCCAAATTCTATATACGAAATCGAAAATATAGCTTATGTCACCACTATGGATATTGATAGTTTCGAAAATATTGATACCGACAACGCACGTGATATAACTACAAAATATATGGAGCTGCTAAACGATACCACGATACTTATATATCATTTCATAAGTACAACCTGCGGTGAGTCCAACAATATTATCCCGTTACTGTGGGAAGAACGTAATACTAGACTTATTATAGTGTTACTAGAAAATGATAATTTAGACTTAGATGTCATATATACTTAGGAGGTTGCCATGAACGAACAAAAAACGGTAATAATAGCTATGTCACCTGTGCTTAATTTGATAATAGAAATGTTAGGATTACACGGTGATGATATGCGTATAGCGGTGTTTATAGAGGATATAATCTACGCCGCTAAACAACTCATGTACGACGTATCTGGAGACCACACCGATGTCGTTGTTAGGGAAATGTTATCTGTGTTAGCTATTAACCCATCCGTTTATAATGAAGTATTTCAGCTCTCTATCAATACTGTTAAAGATTTCCTTAACACTTTAGTGATATATGGTATAGTTAATGAAAATATTTACGTTATGGATATGAGTAGGAATCAAATAGTGATGAATACTTATAGTTTTTTCATAGATAATAAAAACACTGACGTTACTG
>JALUXV010000221.1 GCA_027013165.1 Alteromonadaceae bacterium | reverse complement strand
TAATCAGAACAGTCTCTCTTTGTTCGGGTGTAGCTGAATGCATGCGCATTAGCGTGGGATAGAGATCTTTAGGTTTGGGTGCACCCATTTTCTCCATCATTTTATCCATGCCTTTTGCCATACCGGGTCCCATCATGGCGTCAGCATTGCCCAGCGGTCCTTTACCTTGTGTAGCAGTCGGCAAAACATCCGTATTAGCGTTGACAGTGGGATCATTGGTAGCTTCAGGATGGTGGCTCGCATGCTCACTATCCTCTGGCTGTTGCTGTGCGTAACTGCTCGTCGTTGCGAATAACAGCATAACGTTCAAAATGACGGCGTAACGCAGAAAAAATGATGTGTGTGGCCACCACATGCTCATAACTCACCTGTTTGTTCGGCCATCCACAGGCTATTTATCTTAGCGATCTGAGAGGGCGTTAATACTGATACCGCTTTCCCTACCGATGTAATAAACTGCAACCGCAAGGCGCTGTTTGTGGCTTCTATTTCAGCAATGGTGTCTTTGATATTGTCGTATTGAGGTAGCCCCTGAGCGGTCAATTCCCACAACGATGCTTCTAACGCACTTCGCTGCAGCGTAAAGCTTTGTTGAGTAGACTCCCATTCAGTTCGGATCGTGAGAAGCGTTTGGTACTGACCATCGGTCAATTCGAGTGTCTCTTTGTGGTTTAAGAAAAAAGCTTGCTCTCCAACGTGGTATAAATGCAGCGCTCCACTGACACCGGGTAAGCTTTCATTTAATGGAGAACCAGATATCTGTGTTTTATTTTGTTCAGGTGGTGTACCCATCATTGAGCTGTTTTTCATCATCATTTTGCACATCATTCCCATGCACGATTTCCCGCGCATTGGCATCATGCCTTTATTCTTACTCTTTCCCATTTTCATTGTGTTTGTTGCTGAAAGTGGCATTGATGATGTATTGAGTGAAACACTGGTATCACTCGGATTTACACTCTCATTGCTTTTTGGCTGGGTCGCTAATGAATTGTCTAACGAGCGCAAAGCGGTTTGGATTTTAGCGAAGTCATCAACGTTTAACTCAGGCTGAGTTTCTTTAGTTTCTGATGAATTGTTTTTTTTGTCTGGCTCAGTACTTTGTGGTACTGCTGAGCACGCGGTTGTGAATAAGACACTCACTAATACCAGCGTCACAATAACCGCTATACGGTAGGGTTGGTGATAAACTCTATTATTCACAACGGCATACTCCTAATTAAAATATTAATCAAAAACCACGGTCAAACTCGACCATGTCATAACGCGTAATTTCGCCATCCAGCACAATAGCTTCCGCGAAGTGCTTATCCTTAGTTTTTCCAAGACGAATTTTCCCAACGAACTCTCGTGAATAGCTGTTTTCACCTTCTGAGATTGCTGTAGGGTCGTAGACAGTTCTATAGACATTAAAAACTTGATGTTCCTTCAAACCATCCGTATCAGATACACATACCACTGCTTGCTTATCATCGACTGTAACAACTTGCCCACTCATGATGTAGTCGTGATAAACCTGGCTTGCGCATCCTCCGAGGAGTCCAACTGACAAGACTACAATTGAAAAAAACTTAATTAATTTATTCATGTAAAATTCCTGTGATTATTGAAATAAGCGAGACAGCAGGTCACCTCCTGCCTCGTAACGTGGTGATTAGCTCTATTTGTGTTTATGTATTGGTTTAGACTTTTCAGCGGTGTGCCCCATCATTTGGCTCATCATGTCTTCCATCATCGACATACGCTGTTCCATCATTTTCATTTTGTCTTCGGTGGACATATCAGTGTGTTTGTGTTTCATTCCTTTTCCCGCTTTCATCCCCATCGAGTCGCTTCCTTCCATCATGCCCATCATGTCTTGCATCTTTTGGGCATGCTCATGCAACATGGCTTCGCGCTTCTCCGGATCCGATTCACTCTTAACGGCATCCAATACTGCGCGCATTTCTTCCATATGCGTCTGCATCTTTTGCATCATCTGACCATCCATCATCGGCATATCAGATTTGTCAGTCTGTTGATATGCAAAAGAAGTCGCTATTGGCGCAACGACTAAAGCACTGGCCAGTAATAGTGAAGTAAGCTTTTTCATAAGATTGTTTCCTTTGATTATGCTCAGTTGAGCGTTTTAGGTTTAAAGTTTACGTCTTGTCACCTTAATCTAATGTCTTAGACTCAGGTCAATAGGCTATATGGACGATAAAAACTCAGCTAAAGCTTCAAGCTCATCATCTGTAATCGGCATTTGCGGCATTGCGGACGACGAGTTATTAAATTGAGGCTCCTTAACTTTGCGCAAAAAGAATGCCCTGCCTTTTTCGCTAATAACATTATCCAGCGATGGACCGAGTGTTCCGCCTGCGCCTTGCACTTGATGACACCCCTGACAACCATATCGAGTGAGTACGTCACGTGGATTGACTGTTAATGATTTAGCCAGAGTCACCTCTACCGGTTGAGCAGGACTAGAAGCTATTTCCATGAATTCAAGAATGGCTTATACTTCGCTGCCGGTTAAATGCGCTTTTTCGCGCATGTGTGGCATG
>JALUXV010000220.1 GCA_027013165.1 Alteromonadaceae bacterium | reverse complement strand
TGACTCGCGGCTTGTGTGACCCGCTCTAGCTTTTCAAACTCGCGAGTTAGTTCCTCGATTACCTTTTTGGATTTAGGATCGACGGTAAAATTAAGTAAGGTATTTCTAATTGTATTGGATGCAGTGCTGCCGGCCATCGTCAATTTCCCCTAATTGTTACCCAAAAACGGCTCTTGCTCGGGCCTCAGCTTCTATTTCATCTTTTGGTACCGTGCTCGTAGTTTTACGTCTGGGCTTGCCTGAACCACTTTCTTTTTTACCGAAGATAGTCCCTGCGGCATTCAATAACGTCACATACTCTTGGGTCATTGTGACAGTCTTTAAGCCAAGTGTTAGCTTGGTTTTAACTTTGATATCTTGGTTACTATGTGACCAAAATATCTTCTGTAGCTGGCTGGGTACCGTTTCGAAAACAAAACACAACTGCTCTTCAAACGACAGTTTTAGGTACCAAGAATTGAAGACCTCTAAGTGGTCTGCTTCTTTTTCATTCGTTGCTTGGCTCTTTTTAGAGCCTTCGTAAAAAAAGACTCAACGTGCTCCGATACCCATTCCAGCAAGTCCAGTATTTGGTCTGGGTCTGCCTTCATTGTATTAATATCGAAATTCTTGGTTATTCGGCCCGTCTCATTTCTTTCAGATAGGAGTTCAGTAATGACACTCGCCCGAACGTCTGGATTTAGTAAGATTTGTTCGAGTTCATCCGCAGTTCTAAAATACCCTGTGATGGTATTGAGTAGCGCAAAACTCATGAAAACTTCTTTATCTTCGTCGTTAACGCTGATGGTAAAGGTTACAGGAGGGTTATCACTCATCGTCAATTTCCTTAAAAAAGGCCTCCGAAGAGGCCTTCTAAACAGTTTTTAGACCCAGGGTTTTTACGACAATGCGCTTTGTACTGAGTCATGAACTAACTTACCAGAGGTACCTTTGAAAGGTGCATAGTAAGTATCGGAAGGTGTAACTTTAAGTGGCGTAAACTCAAACGGTGTATTACCGAAGTTGTCGGTACCAAATGCCATAGTAAGACCTGAAGAAACACGCATCTTAGGAATAAGAAGTGTGATCCACTTACCGTTAGCTAGCTGGCCTTGAACCTTAGCGGCAAAGTCTCGGTCAACATCCGTTGAGCCCACATCAAGTACCGTTACTAGGGATACATATGCGCCAGCCGGAACTTCCCAAGCCATAGTGCTGTCAGGTACTGACACTTCGATAGTAGCGGTCGCTGCTGTACCCTCTGTAAGCCCTGAAACATTTGTTACGGTACCTAAAACAATATTTTCTGAGATAGGGTCGCGAACACTAACCCAGCTACCTACCTCAATATCCTGTCCTGTACCATCATTGAGTTCTAGAGATACCGCACCGGATGAGAAGGAAGCCGCAGTCTTAACTACGTGAGCATCACCTTCAGGAGATACCAACTCCCCACCGTCTAGACCCAACGCGTAAGCAAGGTTCTTTTCGGTGTATTCGTACATTTCGAATGTGCCTCGAGTCGTGGCACCGGTTGTTAGTGTGAAAACAACATCGTTAGTTCGACCTTGGGTAAGGTCAGAACGTTCCTTTGTTGCTTCGATTGTGAAATTCTTAACTAGGCCCACAGAGTGTTCTTCTGGGTTTAGTTTATAGAGGTCTTCTGGGTTACCAATCATTACAGTGGCAGTACCCAACATAAAATCAGTTGTTTTAGCTTCACCAGCCATCGTCAATCTCCAAATTTTAGGTTATTATTGATACCTTGCTGAAGGAGGATGAAACATGGCAAAACTTACACCAATTTCAATCATCACACCCACGAACATTTTTGAGACCGCAGCCAGAGCACCTATTGAGGGTGAATCTGATGCGGACAAGTTGCGCGTCTTATTAGACCACTTTTTACACAATAACTTAAGTCCAATCGATATGCGTGTTGTTCCTAAGTCGGCATCATCAAAAAGCTTTACCTTAAGACTACCCAAAAAAGTTTTGAATCGTCTTGATCAGTACTGCCAACGAACACTATACACCCGTCAACAAGCTTTTCAAATCGCTGTTTGCGCCAGCTTGAAGGACTTAGGACTTACTCATTTTGTCGATTCATCTAAAGCTGAGGCCTGAAAAATTATCGATTGAATAACCCGAGAGTTTTTTCCGTCCTGAACAGGAAGAATCTGGGTCATATTCATACACGTAATATTTCCCCTTCTATTCCCTGTAGTTTCATCAAAAAGCGTAAAGGCTTTCGTTGGCCTTAAACACTCAAAAATATGGTCTACGACTTTTGTTAGTCGCATATTGTTAGTGTCAGATACCGTACTAATCGTTACTGCCGCAGAAAGCGTGTCTAGCGGAATATCGTCCGTGGCCGACTGTACGGCTAAATCCTCAATACCAATAAAGTCCCCTTCCGGTAACTCATCTTCATTGGAAAGGGCATCGAGGTTGAGGCTCTTAAATTCAGTTCCGACAAGCGCACGCAATAGTTTTGCATTATCACTACAGAACCGAAGTAGAGAGGCTTGGATATTTATATACTGGGCCATTTAAAGGACACCCTC
>JALUXV010000219.1 GCA_027013165.1 Alteromonadaceae bacterium | reverse complement strand
CAAGGGAAAGGCAGGATTGAACGCGCCTTCGATACCTTGCAAGACAGGTTGATACCGGAGTTACGACTCAACAATATTACTGATATGACGAGTGCAAATAGCTACCTCCAACACGTTTTTATCCCCCAGTTCTGGCGTAAAAAATTGGTCGTTAAATCAAGAATATCAAACGTCGAATATACGCCTGTATCACGCTACACCAATCTTGATGATATCTGTATCACCAAGGTCTACCGGAAAATACGCAACGACCATACGTTTAGCTACGGCGGAAAACTCTACTTCATCGATTCGCCACTTAAGCACTCAATCGCAAACCAGAAAATTGAAGTTCGTACAGGTAAAAATAAGCGGTTTGAAGCTTACTTCGCTGGACGACGGCTACAGGTAACAGAAGTCACTGAGCCTGAAAAATTGTCATCGGAAGATAATGAGATCCAGAAGAAGCTTGAGGTATTAGCGTTAGCTGACAGGCTTGGAAATGAGGCAGAAGCATCCCGACTTAGTGGCGTCTCCCGTGATACCATTTACCGCCACCGAAAACTGATTAAACAAGGTGGAATCGACTCGTTAAAACGTCAGGAAACGCCGGACCTTCATCACAAAAATCGTACTGACAAAGCTATTGAAGACGTTGTCATCGAGTTCTCCCTAGCTAATCCACACATGGGACAATCTAAAGTGTCACGGTTACTCAAGTCTGAAAGAAACGTCGACATACACGCAAGCGGCGTTCGCAATATCTGGCTGAGGGAAAACATGAATACCACTGCGTTACGGTTGGCAAAGCTTGCTGAAGCGCGACAACATTGATAGTGTGATTACGTCAAAATCGCTTGGTACTTATACCGTCAGTATCCCTTGGTAATCACACTAATTCACGTTATTAACGATGACTTCAAAAGCGGTTATGTCCAATTCTCGCTTCAACATCACGTGGATGCATTTATAACCGTATTGAATTCGATAAGTGAAGGTTGACCTCACCGTTCACTTATCCTTTATTCACAAATGATATGGCGTGCCGCTGGTCTAAGCTGCGATACGAATTATTGGACTGGTTTTAACCCTTGTTCAGCCTGCCTCTTGCTTGTCCAAATTAAGAAGCTATCTATTACACTGAAAAACGTTTCTTTTTCACGATTAGCCCCTTTCGACAGTAAGATCATGAATGAATCAATCATCGTTATGGATCTTTTTTTGAGAGGCTGGTCAGAGTTAGCAAAATGATAGTATTTGTTCCATATTCCGGGGAACTAGTGATGCGCCTCCGATAAGCAGACCATCAACGCTAGGTTGACTCAATATTTCTTTTGCATTGTTTGGATTCACGCTTCCTCCATACAACACCGTTACGCTGAGATGACTAAAGTGTTGATAGAAATACGCAACCATACTTTGAATTTCTCTTGCCATATCTTCAATTTGAGTTAGCGAAGCAGTATTACCAGTGCCTATCGCCCAAATTGGCTCGTATGCTATTACTATCTCTTTTACCGACTCACCAAATTCAAAATATGGTAGTCCCTGCTTTAACTGGTTATTTACAAAATCAAGGTGCTGCCCACTATTTCTAATCGATTCATCTTCTCCGACACATATAATTGGAGTTATCTTTTCGTTAAGTAACAATCTGGCTTTGGCTCTGACGATACTGTCACTATCTCCAAAAGTATCTCGTACTTCAGAGTGGCCTATGACGCAATATTCACATCCAAACTCTTTTAACATCGTCACAGAAACGTGGGATGTATGTGATCCCGATTGATATATACTAACGTTCTGAGACCCGAGGCTAATACTATGTGTATTAAATTGTCCCAGATAAGGGTAAGGTGGACATACAACGAGGTCTGACCGAGTTTGAAAATCAGACAAATTTCTATACTCCTCACAAAGTGTCTTGGAGCCATTAACCTTCCAATTTGCAACAATTAGTTTATTTTTGCGCATTACTTTCTCCTTTTTTATCTGCTTTGACGTAACGCTCTACTTCATGCTTTGAACCAATGATTAATGGAGCTCGCTGTGTCATGGTTGTAGGCAATATGTCTAGTACTCTCATTTTATCGGCGAACGCTAAACCATTTGCCTGTTCAACAATGAATGACACTGGCATTACTTTGTAAACCAACCTTAACTTACCATTTCCTAAACGATGTCTTCTTGTGCCCTCTTGCGGATAGAGAAACACTCCTCCGCGACACAGTATTCTGTAGATTTCTCCAACTAACGAACCAGAATATCGAAGACTGTAGTCTTTTTTACCAGTACCGTATCGCCCATCGATAAATTGAGTGACGAACTTCTTTATTCGCTCGGGCCAATACTTTTGCCTGCCAATATTCACTGAAAACTCTCTAGTGTCTTTAGGTATGACAATATTGTCTCTCAAAAGCACAAAGTCTCCATATTCCCTGGAAAGTTTGTAAATATGTGTACCTTTTCCAGTTGTCAATACAAGTGAAGTAGTCGGTCCGTAGAGTACAAACCCTGCGGCTTGTATTAGTTCGCCAGGTTTAATAAATTGCTTTTCGCTAAAGGAGGACAACCAGTCCGTCGATAAAGTAATAGAAAAAATTGTTCCTACTAATCCATTGACGTCAATATTTGAAGTTCCATCTAGCGGGTCGAAACTTAAAAGGTACTTACCATCCTCATTTACCGAAGTGATTTGACCATCCTGTTTAGAAGCAATTGCTTTCAAATGAGTGTGGCCAATGAGAAGATTCTTTAGAATATTGTCTGATATTGCGCTGAGAGTTTGTATTTCATCATCGTGCTTAGCAGCGTTTGGTTCGAATGATAGATGATTGAAATCTCCAGACGAAAGTATATTCGAAACTTTCTTACAACCAGATAATACGGTTTTAATAATGCTTAAAAGCTCTGCAGGACACCCGTCTTCTGAAAGTTTTGTGTCTAGAAATTTCATTTCAGACCCACACATGGATACAATTGTTTAAGTGACAAGTTACAGACTTTTCGTGCTCAAGTAGCATCTTCAACACAAGCCTTGGATATAGGACGCACAGATAGCGACTTCTTCATTTGAACCAACGATGACAGCGTCTCTTTGATGTATGTTGCTAGGAACAACATCAAGAATCGATTCAAACCCGTTAGTCGCGGAACCGCCAGCTTGTTCAATTAAAAAAGCCATTGGCGCACCTTCATATAAAATTCTTAGCTTAGCTCTCCAGCCATGAGAAGACCTCAATCGCGGGTACGCAAAACAACCACCTCTAACAAAAATCCTATGCAAATCACCGACCATTGATGCGAACCATCGCATTTTGAAGTCAATTTTTCTTGGTCCCTCGGAGCCTTGTACCAAATCTTCAACATATGCTTTAAATCCATCATCCCATAGTCTCTGATTGAGCATATTTAGAGCGACTTCATTAGAATGGGTAGGAATTTGAACGCCAGGATTTGTCAATAGAAAGGCTTTTTCTATATTATCTAACGCGTACAAGTCAGTCCCCTTGCCAACAGAGATAGCTGCCACGGTAGAAGCGCCGTAAAGAACATAACCAGCGGAAACAATAGCCCTGCCGCTTCTTAAGAAACTCGACTCATTCCAATCGCAGCCTTTTTCAACAGACATTATTGAAAAAATAGTTCCGATAGATCCGTTTACGTCGATGTTAGATGAACCATCCAGCGGATCAAAACAAACTAAATAAGATGCTTCACCATCACACTCTACAACAGTCTCTTCTTCCTCTGATGCCAGCGCTCTAGCGACTCCAGTGTTTATGATCGTGTCTTTTAGGATTTCATTACTGAGAGTATCAAGTTTCTTTTGAGACTCGCCTTGTACATTCGTTATACCAGAATCGCCTAATATATCCTCTTGGTAGGCAGAGCTAGCCAAACTTGCTATCTGTAGACACCCTTTCATTATACTATTAATAAGAAGTGTCAGCTCCGCAGGAATGTCCTGCTCTTCAAGGCGCGTTTCTAAACTTCTAGTCATAAATTCTTCCACGTAACAACACCTTACGCGCTTTGGGTCTTTTCATCAGCTTTTTGTTCAGAACTAATGAAAGAGGTTAAAGATTCGACTTGACCATCATTGAGAACTAATCCTAACTTGGTGCGCCTCCAAACGATATCATCAACCGTAAGAGCCCACTCGTTCTCGATCAAGTACTTTACCTCGGCTGCGAAAAGTCCATGGCCAAACTCTCGCCCCAAATCACTAATTTTAGTCGCATCCTTCAAGATTACTGACGTTCTCGTGCCGTAAGTGCGTACATATCTTTCCAGAACTGATTTGTCTATAAATGGATAAGTCTGTACATATTGCTCTAACAACATTTTTTGATTAGGGAAATTGCCACCCGGAAGCGGTTCTATAGATGTTCTACAGGCTTTTGCTTGAGGGAACTCCTCGCATAACCTGTCAACAGCCGCTTGTGCAAGCTTTCTGTATGTAGTGATTTTACCGCCAAATATCGAAAGCAAAGGTGCTTTAGAATCGCTAGCTTCATATTCAAAGGTATAATCTCTTGTTACTGCATCCGGATTCTCCGCCTCGTCATCCAGCAACGGCCTCACTCCTGAGTATGAATGCACAATATCATTTGCACTTATCTGGGCAGTAAAATGCTCATTCGTCACGTTCACAAGATAATCAACTTCATCTTGAGATATAGATACTGAACGAGGATCGCCCTCGTACTCTACGTCTGTCGTTCCAACTAGTGAAAAATTCTGCTCATAGGGGATTACGAACACTATTCGTCCATCCTCATTTTGGAGAATGTACGATTCTTGCTCATCATGGATTCGAGGGACAACAATGTGACTGCCCTTGACCATGCGAATCTGTTTTGGGGCGTCGGTTTCTAGTGACTCGTCAAAAAACTTAGAAACCCAAGGTCCTGCAGCATTTACAACTGCCTTAGCCGTTACTTCTGTCTTTGCTGAAGTGATAGTATCTTCAAGCGAAATTATCCAACGTTTACTAGTGGTGTCTCTCTTCGCACCTATACATTTTGTGCGAGTAAAAATATCAGCTCCTCTCTCTTTTGCTCCGAGCGCATTCAAAACTACCAACCTAGCATCGTCTACCCAACCATCTGAATACTCAAACCCCTTTACCAGATGCGGCTGTAGGGTGTTAGATTTCTTAAAACTAATTGCCTTTGACCCTTTCAGCGTAGCCCGTTTGGCCAAATTGTCATACAAAAATAATCCCATTCTGATTAACCAAGCGGGTCTTAAGTGTGGCCGATGTGGTAGCCGAAATCGCATTGGCCACATGATGTGAGGAGCGACGCTTAACAACGTTTCTCGTTCCGCTAGTGCCTCTCGAACAAGTCGAAACTCGTAATACTCTAAATATCTCAACCCGCCGTGGATAAGCTTTGAGCTATTTGACGAGGTCGCTGAAGCTAGGTCGCTCATCTCGCAAAGCCCGGTTTTGAGTCCACGCCCTTGTGAGTCTAGCGCAATCCCGACACCGTTGACTCCTCCTCCAACTACAAAAACATCATAGTCGCAACTAAGTTGCTTAACATTCGCCATACAAACACTCGCTCAGTTTTTAATCTAAAACGAATATATACGAACATTTAAGAACAATAAAGAAAAAATTTAACGTAATTTTAAAATATGATGTTCAGAGTTGGAAATATAGCAATTAATCTACACGGACAATATGAGTGTTCTTAGTGTTCTAAATACGATTACAACTAAGCTCAGACATGCTATGTGTTTTTCCGTCTTGTGTTCTAGTACAGCCAAAGCCACATAAAGGCAGGTTAGAGATAGATACAAAAATCATATTTTACAATGATATAATAGAGTAATCCTTAATTACAGCGGCGGCATAATTAAGAGAAAATTGCTTCTTACGGCTAAGCGAAGACCTCGCGCTCACTCACGATAATCCACACGCAGCAAGTATACGGAAACAGTCAAGATAGATTGATATCGCGGTGATTGTTAAATAATCATAAAAAAGTGTTGAAAGTTACTATGCAAAACAGTTAACGTTCAATTTAGAAGCAATACGAACATTATCGAACATTTAACAAAACTGATGGTATTTCCATGACCGATTTTATTTTATCAATTGACCAAGGGACAACTAGCTCTCGAACGATACTCTTTAACACCGAAGGAGCTACCGTCGGCTCAGCGCAGATAGAAATCCAACAGCGTTTCCCAGACAACGGGTGGGTCGAACATGACCCCGAGGAAATATGGTCATCTGTACTCACTACGGCAACAGCAGCAATTGCAAAGTCGAACGTCAACGTGGAAGATATCAAATCGATAGGAATAACAAACCAAAGAGAGACAACAGTTGTCTGGAACAGAATGACTGGAGTACCGATATACAGTGCAATAGTTTGGCAGGACAGAAGGACCACGGAATACTGTGAGAGTCTCAAAAACGAAGGTTTGGAAGAATTTATTGCGTCGAAAACGGGGCTACTTATTGATCCATACTTTTCGGCAACCAAAATTAAATGGTTGCTAGATAATGTCGATGGGGCCAGAGAAAAGGCAGAAGCAGGTCATCTTGCATTTGGTACTATCGACACCTATTTGCTTTGGAAGCTTACTAACGGAAATTCGCACAAAACTGACGCGACAAACGCATCACGTACAATGTTATACAACATTCACGAGCTCAAATGGGATAAAGAGTTACTTGACCTCTTTGGAATTCCAGAAAAAATGCTTCCTCAGGTTATGAATTCGTCAGACTCGTTTGGGCATACACATGAAAGCATTTTTGGTTGTGAAATCCCCATAGGAGGTATCGCTGGGGACCAACAAGCAGCTCTTTTTGGGCAAGCATGCTTTAGTAAGGGTATGGCAAAGAGCACCTATGGAACAGGCTGCTTTATGATGCTAAACACTGGCGACACGGCTCTTAGGTCATCAAACCGACTTCTCACAACCATCGCCTACCAGCTCGACGGTAAACCGACTTACGCAATAGAGGGGAGTATATTCGTTGCTGGTGCAACTATTCAATGGTTGAGAGATGGATTGAAGCTCATTGATAAAGCGGCAGATGCCGAGCCATTAGCCGAAGATACATCATTGGAGCACGGCGTGTACATGGTTCCAGCATTTACGGGTCTTGGGGCGCCTTATTGGGACCCAAACGCTAGGGGCGCGATCTTTGGCCTTACCCGAGATACAGGAATTAAAGAGATTGTTACCGCGGGACTACAATCCGTTTGTTATCAATCGAAGGATCTTCAAAAAGCGATGGAGAAAGACGGAGTTCGCCCGAATGTTTTAAGAGTCGATGGGGGTATGGTTGAGAATAACTGGGCAATGCAATTTTTAGCGGATATTTTGGGCGCCTCTGTAGATAGGCCTGCGGTAACTGAAACAACAGCGCTAGGAGCAGCATATCTCGCAGGGTTGCATGTTGGGGTTTTTAATTCGCTTTCAGAATTGTCTGAAAAATGGCAAGTCGAGAATCGTTTTTATCCAGAGATGTCCAAGGATAAAAGAGACTACCTATATGATGGGTGGGTAGAGTCCATTAAACGGGTTCAAGTTAATTAGACTCCATGCCAAGATTTATAGTTTTAAATAGTGAGGTGTAAAAAAAGATCTGATTAAGTTACTATCAGGTTTTAATTTTTAGAAAACCTTGTTTAGTTAGTGTCGATAGTATTTAAAAACGTTTCTTACAATGGAGATTCATCGGAGCCCGTTAATGATATTTCGATGGATCTCCCATCCGGCAGCTTCACAATACTACTAAGCGGTAGGTCCGATGATGCCGGAAAAGCCACAATTTGTAAGTTGCTTTTAGGAATTATTCAGCCCACCTCAGGCACAATTCTGATAGATGGAAAGGACGCCTCAGACCTACCAACTCAAAAGAGAAACGCCGCGATGGTTCATCAGGAATTCATAAACTACCCGCATCTTACGGTGTATGAAAACATCGCCTCTCCGCTTCGCGTATTAAAAATCCCCAAACCTCAAATCCGAAGAGCCGTTTACGACATTGCAAAGAAGCTCAGGATAGAATCGTGTCTGAACCGGTTACCTAGCGAAATCTCTGGAGGACAGCAGCAAAGAACTGCATTAGCGCGAGCACTAATAAAAGATGCAAAGCTAGTTTGTCTCTATGAGCCTCTGGTTAACTTGGACTATAAGTTAAGGGAAGAACTAAGAAATGAACTAAAGCATCTTTTTCGTTCAACAAACACTGTTTGCGTTTATGCTACGGCAGAACCGAACGAGGCATTGCAACTTGGTAGCCAAGCACTACTAATGCATGAAGGAAAAATACTACAAGCTTCAGACATCGCTGAGATATATCGAAAACCAATCAATCTCACAGCTGCTCAAATATTATCCGATCCACCATTAAACATACTAGAGGGCGAGATCACACCCCATGAAATACTACTGGGGGAAACACAAAGATTCCCAAAAACACGAATGCTGGAGCAGCTTCCAGCGGGTAAATATATACTAGCAATTCGACCCAGTCACGTTAGTTTGGTACCTACAAATGACGACGATTTAGAAATATCCATGTGTGTCAACATCGCAGAGATAAGTGGTTCTGAAACCCTCATTCACACTGTTGGCAACAACATAAATTTACTAATGAATTTGTCTGGTGTACATGATTATAGTCCAGACACAAAACTAAAAGTATACATACCGTCACATAAGCTATTCGTGTTTAGCGCAACAGGAAAACTGGTACAAGCTCCGGACGTAAACCTAAAGTAGGCAAACCTTCTCCGTGAACATCTAATGTCTAATACTCCAATCAGAAAGTTGCTGTCTATGCTGCTGGCGAGGCAGGTATCAGAAGCGCATTTGAAGCATAATGAAGAGCTGCTTGAGTGCTGTGTAAATTATCAGTAGTTCTAAAGGAAAGTAAACGAATGTGTAATGCCATCAAATGAAACTTTGACTTCGTTAGCTTGAGCGACGCATTACATCGGTTCATCATTCCTTTTTTTACTCCTCTAACGGCACACTCTATTTCAGGCGTTAATTTTTCAATCAAGCTGATATTTCCTTAGTCTATTCATGTGCTTTTATTGCAAGCGTCCTTCCCTCGTCAGCTGAAACTGAAAATCCTCTGTTCTGCTCACCAGATATGCAACCTCTGTCGCATTGCCGAACCGAAGAAGTTAGACGGTGTAAACTACATAGTGATCAGAGAAAATTGCGTTTTCTCGCTAACCAATCGATAAAGGAGCACGAGGATTAAACTGCGGTCGTTGCGGACAAAGTACTAAATAGATAATTTACTATTACTACAGTGAATCGATATTGGTTCGGCAACACATCATATATACAAATTCAAGAATCGCTATCAGCAATATGATAACGAGCCTTATATTCAAGATTAATAATTAACAAAAAAATCCGCTATTTCATACGAATAATTCAAGGTAAAATTAATTATCTTTTTCAAGGACCCTAGTTTAATTACAACGTCACTAGTGACATCGATTGGAACTCTCAAAAAATATTCTTTAAGCCTAACAAGGAAAATGAACAGTGTTTTCAAATATAAAGTTGAGAAGTATAGCCATCTTTTTCATTCTCGCACTTGGAGCGACTTTCCCCTCATACTCTGAAGAGTTACAATTAAAAGGATCTCAAGTCCTTATGCTAGTAAACGCTGATCCTGGATTTCCGTTTTGGGAAAGCACAATTGATTACGCTAAATTTACTGCTGAGGCTCTTAACTTTGAATTAGAAGTTGTATATGTACCAATCGAATTCAGAGATAGATTCAACATAGTAGAGTTTGCAATAAGCACAATCGACCAGCTCGATAGCAAACCAGCTCTTGTAATAAGCGCATTTTGGATGGGCGCAGAGCGACTGTTACTTGAGGCAATCGAAGAAAACCATATACCCGTTTCATTTCTATAAACTCCTACCTTGACGAGAAGCTATTGCGATTGCTTGGTGGACCTCGTGAAAAATACCATCATTGGCTGGCTCACATATCACCTAATGATGAGGAGTTAGGTCATAGATTAGCACGTGAAGTAGTACAACGAGCTCGTATTAAGAAAAGCTGCATTGAGATTGACTGCAACGTCAACGTTTTTGGTATTTCTGGATTGAAATATGCCTCGGTGAGTCGTCAAAGGCAGCGAGGGTTAAAATCTTGGATACAACAAGACGGTAACTCTATCTTATATAACGTTGTAGATGGCAGATGGCGTGAGTCTGAAGCTTCAAATATTACTGCACGGTCCATGATAAGACATCCAGAAGTTGATGCGTATTGGATAGCTAGTGACATTATGGCCTATGGAGCCATAGATGCACTGTCAAAACTCACTCCAACAAAAAGAGATATGCTTGTTGTAGGCAGTATAGATTGGTCACCTCGAACAATACCACTAATCAACACCGGGGCTATCGACGTAAGCTTAGGGGGGCACTTTATGGAAGGTGGTTTGGCTTTAAAACTATTTTTTTTGTATGAGCGTAAAATTGACAGCACTGTGTTAAACGACCATGTTTACACTACCATTGTTACGGAGTTAGATCGAACCAATACTTCTACACTCGGGTCATTTCTTACTAAGCCTAAATGGTCTGCCTCAGTAGTTTATGAATGGATAGAAAGTGCCACAACTTCCTCACCTAATTTTGACACAAGGTCATTGTTACTAAATCATATTTCTTCATCACAGACACAAGACTAGTCCTTAGAAAGGTGAGATACAGTAACTTAATTGAGTTGCATTTCTTTGTGAGTAATTCCTAAGACCTGCCTAATCGAGAGATCGTTTAAACGAGTGAATGAGTTCATCATACTTTGATTAACGCCAGACATTGAACTATAACTACCATCGTCAAAAAAAGCCCGGCATTTCAGCCGGGCAAACAGACATACGTAGCCTCAGCCTAGGCTACGAAATAACCGACGGACACATTCGTCGGCATCCAAATTCCCAGACCAAAGCAGCTACGGAGATAGCATGTCGGGGAAATTGAATTTCTTACTAAAAACTGGAGAAATATTTCTATCTAAAAAATAATTAAAAACACCTTATTTAAATATAATAAAATTGCTATTATTCACATAGAGGGGCACTTATTTTGTTTCAAAAAAGATTCGAGACCTTTTCAAAATAAGCCCCTCTATTTTATATATCAAAGAGGGCAATAACTTCGTTAATTGCATCTATTTGTTTTGTAATTTCCTGGGCACTACTTCTAATGTTCTCTATTTTTTTCAAGGACTGATTCGCACTGTTTGAAATTGATTTTATGTTCAAAGCTGACTCCTCAGTACTTAACATTTGCTCTCTCACAGCGCCTTCAGTTTGCGCAGTCGTATTTGTTATTAAAGTTATATTTTGAACACTAACTTCCATTGCGTCATAGACTCCGAAAATTTGATTTTTAGAATCATTCAACTGTTTTTGACTCATATTCATAGAAGAGACAACGCTTGCAGAATCCACATTCAGTTCCTCGATTAAAGTCTGAATTGAGTTAGTAGAACGTGTTGTCTGTTCTGCTAACTCACGAACTTCATCCGCTACCACCGCAAAGCCACGACCATGCTCACCTGCCCTCGCAGCCTCAATGGCGGCATTGAGCGCCAAAAGGTTTGTTTTAGAGGCTACCTCATTGATCACTTCGACAATCCCACCTATATTTTGAGTAGAATGCTCGAGTTTAGAGATGAGACTGGAAGTCTGGTTCATTTTACCTTCAAGCTGCGATATGGTCTCGACACTAGCCTTCACTTTTTCCTGCCCTACTAATATGTCTTCCTTGGTTGCCTTTGCTATTTTGTGATTATCGTTTGTAAATTCTCGTACTTCTTTAATTGAAGTATCCATCTGTTTTAATGCTGTAACAATTTCAACAATGTCTTTATTTTGCCTTTCCAAGTTTTCATTAAGTTCACTTGATATAGTTAAATTGGAATCCGCTACACGCGTAAGATTATTTGATGAAGAGATAAGCCTTGATAAAAAAGCGTGTGTTTCTGAAATAAGTGAGTTAATTGATGTAACAAGAGACTTAAACTCGCCCGAAAAATGGTTACTCATTTCTTTTCTGTAATTACCTTTGGCAAGTAAAAGTAATTTACTCACCGTTTCTCTGAGTGGTTTCTTTATAGTTTTCCCAATTAAAAAAGAAATAACAAAAGCAAAAAATACAGAAACGAAAGCAGTTGATAAAATCAAAGTGTAAGAACTAGTCAGTTGCCCTTTAATATTACTTTGGAGCTGACGATTGTTATCATTACTCACGCGAAGTAATTCTGAAACAAGCGCATCCCCTCTATTTGTGCGATTTGAGAAATCTTTGACTAAATCAGCTAAGCTACTAAGGCTTTTCCTAAAATCGACAAATTGATTAATAATACCTTGATCGCCTTGGATACGATTTAGAAAATCTTGTTTTTTGGTTGAGACGAATTCCAGTTCGTTCACTTCATACACCATGTCTTCAATATTGGCGTCTAGCAAAACGGTGCTACTTTTCAACAGGTCAATATTGTTCTCTATCTGCTCCCCAACTGGCTGATTCAACAACGTGATCATTATGTATTCCACATTAGTAAAATCATTTAAAATCGTAGATAGCAGGTTGGCGATGTAGATATCTTTCGATGCCGCACTCTGCGACATCTGAGTAATTGTTAGCTTTAATTCTGACGATAAGAGGAATAAATCCGACATTCCCTTTTGAATGTTACTGCGAACCGATAAGTTTTGTTTCATTAACGTTGTCGCATTTGCAGCGATCACACTATTCTCCTCTATCAAGGAAAGTACTTCTCTTAGTTCTTTGTCGATATTGAGACCAACTACCAAAGAAGATAGCTCGACTGCACTATCAACATGAGCAAGTAACTCGTTATATTGGACATTAGCGCTGTCAAGTCGAACGTTTAGCTCGTCCAAAGTTTCGCTATTCTGTAGATCAAGAATTGTCTTGCCATATGCCAAATTTAACTTTGACAGACTAGAAATTGACTCATGAAGTGGAAAAGCCGCTTCAGAGACCGCCCTAGTACTCTTGCCAAACCCCATTACTGAAATTAGCGCTATAAGGCTAATCACGCCGACAAGTACTGACATTAGGCTAAACCCTAGATAAATCTTTGTTACTACTGATAGGTTTCTAAACATAATTCACCCATAAAAAAGAACTAAAGCATCCATTAAAGTTGTTATTCGACTAAACGGTAAATCTACTCACTAGGGACGATAGACTCCTGCTTGAGTCGTTCAGAGAATCGCGAGTTTGACCGGTTTCCTGACGATTAACTACAAGTAGCTCTACTAGCTCCTTTATCGAATTCATGTTTGTATCGATTTCATTAGCTACGTCGCTTTGTTCTTTTGATGCTATCGCTATTTCACTGACTAGCTCTCGGATACGCGCAACAGATGTAACAACGAGGTCAACTTTATTCTCTGCTACAACAGTCTTTTCCATCGTGTCTTCACAACTGGATCTGGTCTTCTCCATTGCTACGGCTGCATTATCGACACCATTTTGAAGTGCTTCTAACATTCGGTTAATCTCGAGAGTACTAGTATGCGTTCGGCTTGCTAGTGTTCTTACTTCGTCTGCTACGACGGCAAACCCTCGTCCTTGTTCCCCCGCTCTAGCTGCTTCTATCGCAGCGTTGAGAGCCAATAAATTGGTTTGTTCTGCAATTTCTCCGATAACACTCAACACATCAGTTATCTCTGACGCACTCGTTTTCAAATCGAGAACGGTATCCATCGACACTTGAACGTTATCACTCAAGATGTGTGCTATTTCCTTTGTAGACTGCAAGTCTCCTTTTGTGCTTTGCGCGTTGCTATTAACCTCTTCAACGAACTCATTGCTCTGCGCAGCAATTGATGCAACTGAGTCCGCAGAGACCGCCATTTCATTTACGGCTGTTACAACAACAATCGTTTCGCTGGCTTGCCTGTCCAGCAAATTCGAGTTATTGGATAGCTGTTGATTTAATCCGTCGATGCTATGACCAGTTCGTTCATTGCCACTCACTATGTCCGTTATTAGCTCTTGCAACATTCTAATAAATGTATTTACAGCCTCGCTTATATTGTCCAACTCGTCCTTATTATTTATCGGAAGCCTCATTGTTAAATCTGCATTACCAGAAGACAGCTTATTGATACTTTGGACGAGATGTTGGACTCTCTTAAAAAGAGCGTTGATTGCGTAGATAACAAACATCATCACCACGGAAAACATTGGAATTTGCAAGATCAGAAACGTATTGATGACACTCGAGGAACCTACGTTCAAACTGCTAGCGGGAAGGTCTATTGCGAGGAACCAAGGTGAATTGGTGATAGGCATGACTATAATAGTCTGTGCCTCACCCTCTTGATAATAAGTTGTTTCGTAATATTCACCATCATCAGCAATAGTTCTCAAACTATCTGACAATGCTGTGGTAAACGGTGTTGGTTGTATAGAATCGATATGTTGAAGAACAAGGTCTTCTTTTTGACTATGCAAGTTACTGACTAACTTTCCGGAGCCTTCAATGATTAAAACCTCTGCTCCCAATTCAATCTCCAGGGCTTTTGTGAGCTCATTAAAGAAACCAAGAGTCAGGTCAATCGTCGTCACACCGTAGAATTCACCCTGCTTGAAAATCGGCATTGCACAATTCGTTCGTGCCTCGTAACCAGCGTCAGCATATGCTGGCCACCACACGCAATGGCCCAGAGCCTGCTGCCTCGCTTTTTCGAACCATCCCTGCTCATAATAATTCTCCGACGCCTCTTGACTATTCCAAAATTTACTCTCGACTAACGTGTTATCGACCCCTCTTACGTAGAAACTGCTAAATCTAGCTTTTGAGGCATCACGTTTAAAAGGCATGGGCCAAACCCCTCCCCCAAAAACTGCTGAGTTACCATATTGATCCAGCAAGTGTGGCAATAAAGCGTCGATATCTTCACTGGGGACTGTTGAAACAACTTGGGAAATAGAGCGAGACATAGCCTCAATCTTAGAAAGCTCGACCGTTATTCGATTCGAAAGTACTTCTATTTCCTTTTGAACAACTGTTTTTTCGATATTCGACAGCTTAGGCGCAACAAAATAGAAAATAGCTGCAACGACAATTGCAAGACTGAGAACAAGCAATAATGTAATGCTTGCCACGTACTTTCTTTTTAGTGATGCTGTTTTCATAACAACCTCCAACTTACTTAACAATACTTTTTTCAAACCACGTCAAATTTAGAGCGACACCAGTGGTTACTGATTGGTTAGCTCATGTATCGATTTGTATGTTTCGGACGTAAGTTCGAATGTAAAAACGTACAAATCGATGCTGAATGTTCGTAATTGCCTTGCTGATAAGTATGTAACGTTGATAGCTGTACAATAATTTGATCGGACATTTAATAATTGAAATCCATCCGTCAAAAAGACTCTTTTTCTTGTTATTTATTGTTATTGATAAATTGCTCAAGTGAGCATGTAGAAGCACAAGAGGCTTATAAAAAAATAGTATGCAATGGTAGATGACACTGAAAGAAAACGGAGGAAACTGGATAAGTTCGCCATGTATAAACTTAATCAGTGTCACATGCATCAAAATCAAAGTGGATAAGGCAGCTGACACTAAAAACGCATAAGATTTTTTCAGGAGCGATAAATCTTTCAAAGCGCTAGATAGTTGAAACTGACTTACTATATACATTGTCTAAACTCAAGCAGACGCATCAAAGATTTTCTGAATATTATAGGAGAGCTGTTTCGTATAATCCTCAGATGACTGAAAGAAGAAAAGTCCCTCTAACAAAGCACGCGAAAAACTTGCAGCTACTTTATTATTTTTACTTAGCCTATTGCAGGCTTCTGCCATTTTATAGCCACCAGATAACGCAATCACTTTCAATACGTTCGGGTGGTAAGTTAAATCTGAATAAAAATTGGGTACCTCAGGTATGGTTAACTTAAGCATTACTACTTGTAAGCTCTCTAGCTCATCTAACTTCGATTCGATCTCTTGCTTTAACAACTGCTCTGCCAACGTTTTATCGTCGCAAAAAATTGATATCTCTGGTTCTATAATTGGCACCAACCCTTTGGACATAATGATTTTGGCAATAGCAAATTGCTGTTGAACTACCAGCCTAATTCCCTCTGGGTTTGCTTCTTGTATTAATGAACGCATTTTTGTGCCAAATGCATTGTTTGCGTTCGCTTTTGTTAACTTTGCATCAAGGTCATGAATATACTTCATTGCCTGAACGCCATTTTTCACATCCCTCAGACCACAATCAATTTTAAGGAATGGAACGATTCTTTTCTTTTCCCATAGGTATTTCGCTGTAGGAATATTGTCAATGAATCGATCAAATGTATCTTCAAACAATATAGCCCCTGAAACAAATTCCTCATCAAAAGCTTTATCCTTAATCAACCTTGAACGCATGTCATGTACGTATTCAAACATACTCTCAGAATCGTCATAAAGCCCCGAAGAGACACCGTAACGTTTGAGTGCACTTGGTGTGCTACCGCCACTCTGATCTAGAGCAGCAATAAACCCGTGATCCCTACTTATACGCTTTATCATCTCTAATTTAATTTTGACTGACTCGCCCATCGTTTACCGTGACCCGTTGTTGAATTCATACTAATACTTAACTTTTAACAAAGAGTAAAAGTGGGGCTCAGTTAAAGAGCCCCATAATTTTTAATCAGAAGTCATATTGGAAACCAACCACAACTGCAGAGTAGTCGTCTTGTACCGTAGAGGAATAGTCTTGAAGCTCGCCAATCAGCCTAAATTGTGGAGACATCTGATAATTTATAAAGAGCATTGAAAGCTCATTATCAATGTCGCCAACAGCTGAAAGTCCTTTCGATGGCTCTGCATTACGAGCATCCTGACTTCCCTCACCATAACTAGCGCCGACAGTATACTTCCCAAACGTGTAGTAAGTTTCGATGTACCACTGGGTCGCATCAACGTCAGCATCCTCAATGGTTCCGCCGTAAAGACCATCAGCACCTATACCAGTAGTGTCCGTATAATTAAGCGTTAATCCGAAACCAGCAAGCTCGATATTTGTGCCAATATCATACCCCTGCATATCGTAGTCAAACGCATTTGCTCCAGTAACACTGACAGTTTGTTGGAACAATCCTGACCATACAGAAAACGAACCGCTTTCGATTGGCATTTTGTAATTTACTTGCGCTTCGATACGTGGACTATCTGTCTCGACTGTCGCATCTTGAGGCTCCTCCGGGTTGATCATCGCAATCTTAAAACTTAACCCGTTATAATCTTTAGAGGTGAATTTGACTTGCGGGTTGAAGTTTGCATAAACATAGCCTGTACCAATTCGACCACCTGTGGTGTTAGCGGTGTCAGCACCGCCTCCTAACCAACCTACGCCACGTTGGCTAGATAAGTCTCCAATCGCACTGCTATTGAAGACACCAAAGTCCTTACCAAAGGTAAGAGTACCGAAATCACCGCTTACCTTTATGTTAGCGATTCGACTTTCGAACAGACCGTTGTTTTGAACTCCACTACCTTGCAAGTGCGTATCAATTTGGAAATTACCAGAAACTGTAATCCCACTTTCCATCTCAGGTGCTGAAACACTAAAATTTATGTTGGCTGGATTAAATCCAGATTGCACTCTAAAGCCCTTTTCAGCGTCATCGTTGTCGGTATAAACAACGAACACTGGAACCGAACCATAGATATCAGTGCTCCAACCGCCGTCTGATTCCAGAGATACACCGGCTAACGCCTGAGAGGAGGCAAAAACGCCTGCCGACGTCAATACGAACAACGCTTTTGAAGTTGAGTTTTTTGAGAAATTAATCATTTTTGTTACCTTTATTCTTGCGAGCGAGAGCGCAGCAGATGGAAGCACCATCTGCAGTCTCGCTAAATTTCTACCCTCTGAGAGAAACAGAGGGATTATTTTAAATGTTGGCTACGATTGAAAACTAATCAGCTTTCCAGCTCTCTAGAAGTTCCTCATAGGCAATTGTTCTGCCCTGAGGTTTTTCATCATTAAGACGCGCTTTGGGAGCGCCAGGCTGATTTAACCAGTACTCTGGATCGCGCTCTTCATTAAGTTTGGGGCCACACTCTCCTTGAACATTTGCTCGTTCAAGCCTTTGCATAACTCGGTCCTGAGCTCGTGCAAGGTTGTCTAGTGCTTCCTGCGGAGTTTTTTCACCGCTCGCCGCTTCAGCAACATTCTGCCACCACAGCTGAGCAAGTTTTGGGTAGTCTGGAACATTAGTTCCGGTAGGCGTCCACTGCGAACGCGCAGGGCTTCGGTAAAACTCTACCAGTCCACCGAGCTTCGGTGCAGCGTCTGTCATTTGTTGAGAGTTTAAGTCTGATTCTCTTATTGGCGTTAAACCGGTTAATGTTTTCATAAGTGAAACTGTTTTCGAAACAGTAAACTGGGCATATAGCCAAGCTGCTAAACGACGCTTCTCAGGAGTTGAGCTCATGAAAGTCCACGCACCGGCATCTTGATAGCCAAGTTTCATCCCTTCTTCCCAATAAGGTCCCTTGGGAGATGGGGCCATTCTCCACTTAGGCGTACCATCTTCGTTAACAACGGGTAGTCCTGGAGAAGTCATTGCGGCGGTGAAAGCTGTGTACCAGAAAATCTGCTGAGCCACATTACCTTGTGAAGGTACTGGTCCAGCTTCTGAGAATGTCATACCTTGTGCTTGTGGTGGTGCATAGTCTCGTAACCAGTCAACGTATTTTGTTGTTGCGTAAACTGCAGCGGGGCCATTGGTAGCGCCACCTCTAGATACACTTGCACCTACTGGACGACACCCCTCGACACGAATGCCCCACTCATCCACAGGGAGTCCGTTTGGTAATCCAGGGTCGCCCGCTCCTGCCATAGAGAACCAAGCATCTGTGAAACGCCAGCCCAAAGAAGGATCCTTCTTACCGTAGTCCATATGACCGTATACACGCTCACCATCTAGACTCTTAACAGTATTGGTAAAAAAGTCCGCAATATCTTCATAAGCCGACCAATTAAGTGGTACGCCAAGCTCATACCCATAAATTTCTTTAAATTGCTTTTTAAGGTCTTCGCGCTCAAACCAATCAGCCCTAAACCAGTACAAATTAGCGAACTGCTGTGTAGGTAGTTGGTACAACTTACCGTCTGGTCCTGTTGTAAAGTCGAGACCAATAAAGTCCTGCAGATCTAGAGTCGGCAGTGTCAGGTTTTTGGCTTCGTTTTCAATCATATCTGACACAGGAACC
Source organism: Alteromonadaceae bacterium (assembly GCA_027013165.1). Classification (GTDB taxonomy): domain Bacteria; phylum Pseudomonadota; class Gammaproteobacteria; order Enterobacterales; family Alteromonadaceae; genus Alteromonas. Next base: position 46,654 of record JALUXV010000219.1, on the reverse strand, counting down.
ACTTTCCCATATCTGAAATGAGTCCCAATAAGATCGGAATCATTAATGTACGCGTCATAAATGTTACGGCCAGATTGCATTTGAGTTTGCAGTTTTTCAACAACATCACCTTCTTGGATTAAATCGTGGACGACAGTAATACCGGTGAGTTCACTAAACGCGCGTGCTAAAACCTGAGATTCATACTCGTGAGTAGCAATCGTTTCAGACGCTACATTTATTGTCATTCCCTGAAAAGGTTTAGCGGCATTAACGAACCACATTAACTCTTCCATTTGCTCTTGCTTAGTGAGTGTCGACTCCGTGAATTCTGTTGAAATCAGTCGTTCCGCAATATCTGTAGACGGATCAGCAATGGCTGCCAGTGATGTTGCTCCGAGTGTGAGCGCTGAGCTTACAAATACAGCCAGTTTGAGTCTTTTTAGTATCATGTTTAATGACCTCATTATTTTGAGATTGTTATATTTTGCTGATAAACTCCGTCCAGTAGCATACTGTGTGAATTTTACAGCAGTTGGTGTCGAGTCACATCGACACGTCGCTTCCTGCGCTTACGCAGGTTTTTAGGTGCACTGGCTGCTCTTTTCCCAATTTAGATTGGCCAGTGCTCCTAAATTCACTTTTCTACCCCCACCTGAGTATCGACATTAGCCATACCACTGACAACGCAAGCGCGATGTAAAGTGATAGCTGAGTAAATGCGATAAACGCAAGATGGATGTATGCGCTCGTCAAGAGACCGATAAACAATCGGTCACCACGCGTTGTTTCTATAGGGAGAAATCCCTTTCTTTCTTTGCAAGGCTTCTTTACTTCAAATGCTGTCATCGCAATAAGTATTGTTGCAATCACACCAAAGAAAGCTACTGTAAGCGGTGTCCACGCCATCCAATTCATAATTTACCCTCCAATGAGATGTCTTAAACTCTACCGAGTGCGAAACCTTTCGCAACGTGATTTCGTACAAACCAAACTACTACAACACCCGGTATAATCGTTAAGACCCCAGCTGCAGCTAATAGCCCCCAGTCAATACCGGCAGCACCAACAGTCCTTGTCATAATTGCCGCGATTGGTTTCGCCTCAACGGAAGTTAACGTTCTGGCAAGCAGTAACTCAACCCATGAAAACATGAAACAAAAGAACGCGGTGACTCCAATCCCAGAGCGAATCATGGGTAAGAATATTTTTAAAAAGAACTTGGGGAAGCTGTACCCGTCAATGTACGCTATCTCATCAACTTCCTTTGGCACGCCAGACATAAAACCCTCCAATATCCAAACGGCAAGAGGTACTGAAAACAGACAGTGAGCCAATGCAACTGCTAGGTGTGTATCAAACAACCCAACTGAGCTGTATAGCTGGAAAAAAGGTAGTAGAAAAACAGCAGGTGGAGCCATTCTGTTGCTCAACAACCAAAAGAAGAGATGTTTATCACCCATGAATTTGTATCGACTAAACGCGTATGCAGCTGGTAATGCAAGCGCAAGCGTTATTGCCAGATTGATACAGACATAAACGATTGAATTTACATATCCCATATACCATGTTGGGTCGCTAAAAATTTGAACATAGTTGTCCAGCGTGAAATTTTGGGGCCAAAGCGTCAGCCCACCTAGAATTTCCTCGTTTGTCTTAAACGACATATTTATCAACCAATAGATTGGTAAAAACAGGAATACACCGAATGCTGATATTCCAAATTTTTTGTATTTGTTGTCTTCCATCGGCTTTTCCTACTTAACTTTGTCTTGATGGGTAATGATTGTGAAAAATAGATAGCAAACTAGTAGTACAATCAGATAGTAAATCAGTGAAAACGCTGCAGCTGGTCCCAAGTCAAACTGTCCAATCGCCATTTTAGTGAGTTCTTGACTCAAGAATGTTGTCGAGTTACCCGGACCACCGCCAGTTAATACAAATGGCTCTGTGTAGATCATGAAGCTGTCCATGAATCTGAGGAGTACACCAATAATTAGAACACTTCGCAGCCTGGGTAGTTGAACGTAACGGAAAACAGCCCAACGTGATGCCCTATCGATACGTGCCGCTTGGTAAAATGCTTCGGGAATAGCTCTCAGTCCGGAGTAGCAGAGTAAGGCTATCAACGACGTCCAGTGCCAAACATCCATCAGTACTACAGTTATCCATGCAGCAATTGGACTAGACGCATAATTATAATCAATCCCAATCGCGTTGATTGACCAACCAAATAAGCCGATATCTTCTCTGCTAAATACTTGCCATATAGTGCCAACAACGTTCCAAGGGATAAGTAAAGGAATTGCTACAATGATCAACCATACAGCTGCCATTCTGCCTTTAGCAGGCATCATCAATGCTACACCGATCCCCAATGGAATCTGTATAGCCAAAACGGCAAATGAAAATCCAAATTGACGCAATAAAGAATCAAGTAGCCTTGGACTGCTTAACATTTCTCGATACCATTCGGCACCCACAAAGTAAGCATTGTTTTGATCAAATATATCTTGGACAGAGTAATTTACGACTGTCATTATCGGGATAATTGCCGAGAAAGCGACCAGTGCGAACACTGGCAATACAAGAAACCATGCTTTATTGTTTTGAACCTTATTCATTACTATGCTCCCTCCAATGCATCATGAGTTGGATCGACAAGGTATTCGTCCAAGTATACTTTCAACCATTGTTCGGGAAAGCTAATGTAAACTTTATCTGTAGGTACAGGAGCGTCCTCTTCAATTCGAGCCTTAAATTCAACACCGTCAAGATCGATTGATAGGATTTTGTATGTACCTAAGTCCTCAACTACTTTTAATCTGCATTCAAAAGCACCGTCGGTTGGTTCCTCCCACACATGAACAAATTCGGGGCGAATGCCTATTTTGATGTTAGTAGACGCTGACTCATTGAGAATCGCATTTATTGAGTTATCCAAAGGAACCTTTATAGAGTTAAACATTACCCCACCATCGGCTCTCTCCACTTCGACAAGGTTCATTCCCGGGCTACCAATAAAATATCCAACAAATGCATGATTGGGTCGCTCGAACAACTCTCTTGGCGTACCAAACTGAACTATCTGTCCGCCGTACATTACTGCTATTTTGTCTGCGAAGGTGGATGCCTCAAGCTGGTCGTGAGTCACATACACCATGGTAATGTTAAACTGCTCATGGATTTGCTTTAGCTTGCGGCGTAGTTTCCATTTTAAATGAGGATCAATAACGGTAAGCGGCTCATCAAAAAGGATTGCTGATACATCACTTCTCACAAGACCTCGACCCATCGAAACCTTCTGTTTCTCATCAGCGGTAAGATTCTTAGCTCGCTTAGATAACAATTCCTCAAGCTCGAGTACTTCAGCGATCTCATTGACTCTTGTGTTTACTCTTACTTCAGGGACTTTCATATTCCTCAGCGGAAAGGCCAAATTGTCAAAAACTGTCATTGAGTCGTATATGACTGGAAACTGAAAGACTTGTGCAATGTTACGATCTTCTGGTGGAATGTTGTTTACCTCAACACCGTCAAAGAGTACCTTGCCTTCAGATGGAGAAAGGAGCCCCGAAATAATGTTGAGTAATGTACTCTTACCACAACCAGATGGACCCAGTAATGCGTAAGCACCGCCGTCTTCCCAAATATGGTCCATTTCTCGGATCGCATATTGTGAAGCGCTAGTCGGATTCTTACTGTAACTATGCGCAAGAGATTTAAGATGTATTTCAGCCACGTTTATACCTCCACTGCCGTGCTGGGGAACTTAACCGTTTTTCCACTTTTGTCGAATACGAATAACTTGTTGGGCGGCAAATAAACGCTTATCTCGCTGTTTATGTGCAAATCAACAACACCCTCTAACTGAAGTACAAGCGAAAAACCGTCTTTATATACATGAATAAACGTTTCAGACCCGCTTATTTCTGCCAATTCAACAGTCATTGATAGCTCAATGTCTTTATCATCGCGTGGAGATAAACTAAGGTGATTTGGACGGACCCCAAAAACATAATCCTTTTTTGGTAACTGCCTCATCGAGTCATCAATTGGAAAATGAACGCTACCCTCGAAAGTAATTTCGTTCTCTGTTAATGAGCCGGGCACTAAATTCATTGGTGGTTCGCTAAAAAGCTTTGCCGATTCTATGCGTTCAGGAAACTTGTACACGCTTTGAGACTTACCGTTTTGAAGTAGCTTGCCCTCATGGAGAAGCGTAGTTTCACCACCTAGCGCTAATGCCTCATTGGCCTCAGTAGTAGCATAAACGGCGATACAGTTTCGCTCTTTGAATATCGTACGTAATTCAGCCCTTAGCTCTTCTCGTAACTTGTAGTCAAGGTTTACTAGTGGTTCATCAAATAGAATAAGGCTGGCGTCTTTGACAAGCGCACGAGCCATAGAAGTTCTTTGCTGTTGTCCTCCAGACAGCTCCAACGGGTAACGGTTCAGAAATTGTGATATTTGAAGGATATCAGCCGTCTCTTTAACTCTTTTTGTAATCTCGCTCTCGCTGACCTTTGACAATCTTAGAGGCGATGCAATGTTTTCAAAAACAGTTAAATTTGGGTAATTTATAAACTGTTGGTATACCATAGATATGTTGCGCTGTTGCACCGGTACGCCAGTTACATCAACTCCGTTCATTATGATTGAGCCGCTCGTAGGAGCCTCGATGCCCGCCATGATTCTCATCAACGTAGTTTTGCCCGCTAATGTACGACCAAGCAACACATTAAATGATCCTTGGTTTAGCGTTACGCTTATATCATCTAGGTACGTTTCTGCCCCTACGACATGGCTAACACTTTTCAGTTCTAACGACATTATCCCCCCTGATATGCGGTTCTAATTTTTAAAAAATCTGTGAAGAATTTTGCAGGTTCTAGGCCAAGTTTTTAACATTTCTCTCATAACAAACTGTCAAATAATATAAAGTGTTGAAATATATAATAATATTAAAATTGAGAGTAAATTAGAGAGTACATCGTATTTACAACTCATAATTTTATAGCTGTTCAAAAGTAAACATAATGTTATTACAAACTGTTCAAAACATTGTTCATTTATGAACAGTGCAAATGTTAACAAAATTGAACACTGTTCATAAAATGTAGATTACAAATAGCTCAACTCAAATTTTAAACATATGTTTTTAATAGATATTTAAACAAATACCATCAAAAATTGAACAAAAAGTAGCCTTTGACACGGTTAACAGATAATATTGTACTGTAATAAATATTGTGTGTAGTTTTTGTATGTTCAGAAAAACCTTTATAAATGTTACGGGTGTTAACATATATATAAGCCCCACTCAAGCCCGCAGATACAGTTAGTTTTGATGAGCGCAGTAACATGCAAAATGAAAAAATCATAAAAGAGTCATGGCGTCGATGTGCGGAATATGGCCTAACCCAAAGCGATGAGCCAGTGCTAGAGTCGTTACCAGTTGGCGAGATCAAAGATCTAAGTCAGATTTATAAAGACTTAGTTGCTACTACACATTCAGAAGTACTTCCGTATCATCAAAACATTTTATCCAACGCAAATTGCCTAATACTACTTACAGATAAGGATGGGTTCACATTGAATAGTTGGGGAGACAAGAGATTTTTGCCACCTAAACATAGAGCCTTTTTTGAAGCAGGTATTGATTGGAATGAAAAGGTAGTCGGAACAAATGCTATCGGAACCTCACTAGTGACGAATAGAGCAATACAAGTTCAAAGAGATGAGCACTATTTCAAGGTAAATCGGTTTATGGTTGGCTCAGCAGCACCTATTTACGATGCTAACCGACACCTAATAGGAATGCTCGATATCACAAGTGATTCTTATCTTCCACAAGCACACACACTGGGCCTCGTGAACCTAATGTCACATGGAATAGAGAACAGATTACTGTTCAATACACATAGCCAAGACCACTTTATTTTCACATTTAACACTAACGCAGAGAACGTTGATAGTCAGTGGTCGGGACTTTTAGTCTTCAATGATAGTGGAAGAGTTGTCGCAGCGAATAACCGTGCTGAGACTCTTATCAAATTCGATTTATTGAACGTTTTTATCGGAGATGTTTTGAATGTCAGTGTCAAAGACCTAAAGACACAAAAAGAGAACACTATCTTCGAGGTTGTCGCAGTTGGCAAATATAAAATGTATGGTCAGTTGAAGCGACCAGTACTAAAACTGAACGTTCAGAATAATATCGAACTCTCATCAGCTCCTGAGAGTTCGGGAGCTGATGAGAAACAAAAAGAGCAAACTTACGGTAAAGTAACACTTGATACTTTTTCCTTTGGTGACCCATTCGTCGATAAACAGTTAAGTCAAGCAAAGCGTATTGTAAACAAAGCGTTACCAATACTGGTACATGGTGAAACAGGAGTTGGAAAGGAGGTATTCGTTCAATGCTTACACAACTATAGTAACAGAAACAATGGCCAGCTCGTAGCTGTTAACTGTGCTGCAATACCAAATGAGCTTGTCGAGTCAGAACTTTTTGGATACGAGAAAGGCGCATTTACCGGAGCGAATCTCAAAGGTTCAATTGGTCTTATCAGAAAAGCAAACGGCGGTACACTTTTTCTAGATGAAATAGGTGAAATGCCTATTAATGTTCAAGGACGGTTACTCAGGGTTTTACAAGAAAGAAAGGTAACCCCTCTCGGCTCAACTGACACTTTTGAAGTAGACATCAAATTAGTGTCAGCAACAAATAGAGACTTAAAAAAAGAAATTGAAACTGGAAATTTTAGACAAGACCTTTTTTATAGAATAAGTGGTCTCAATATTCACCTTCCACCATTAAGAGAACGAAAGGACAGACGACAGTTGTTTCAACAAATAAATACTCTTCAACATGGGAGCAATGATGGTTTTCCACTCTCAGACAATATAGTAGAGCTTTTCAATGATCACCCGTGGCCCGGTAACGTGAGGCAACTAATAAGTGTACTCCAGATAGCCCAAGCAATGGCGGACAATGAGCCAATTCAAGAGTGGCACTTGCCCGAAGATTTCCTACACGATATAAGCATCGATGGTCAGCGTATGGATTCATCTTTATCCATAAGTACTACCTCTGAGGACCCTACTGAAATCGCTGCACAAAAGAAATCCAAAGACAAGGAGGAGCTCATAGCAGTCTACACAAAATTTAGTGGAAACAAGTCCAAAACTGCCGCAGCCTTGGGAATAAGTAGGAATACACTTTATAAACGTTTAAAAGAACTCGGTCTCTCATAATTAAGAGCTGTACATTTTCCAGAAAAATTCGATGAAAGTTGAGCAATCTTGCATCCCATTGACATCGCCACTAGTGTCTACAAACATCCCCACCCTTGAGTTACGATAACCAACAGTACGGAGTGGGTGTTGGAAGTTAACCGATTCACAATTAACCATACATGCCCATTAGGTATGCGCAGGTGGGAGCCTATCTAAAGCAACCGTATCTGATTGACTTGATACGCACAGACAAAAAAAACCGTGAGTCTATGGAAGAACGCGTAAACATCGGAATTTGAGTTGTTCAATCGTCTCTATGAATCAACCAATGAACTACCCAGCGACTAAAGATCACTGGGTTTTCTAGCTAAACAATCGATAAAACCCGCCAAACAACATCAATAGAGTCAAGACCGCTATACACGTTCCGAATACCTTTGCATGTGTCGTCGAGGATGTTGAGGAAACTCCTCGGCCATTGACCGAGGAGTGGACACTATGTCTAAGTTTGTGTCATGAGCGCGAATACTAGCTTTCACTACACAAGGGGTGGAGTCTGGGTGAAAAACAACACTGATGTCTGAATTATTATCTAGTGCGTCGCTCACACAGTGGCCAGCTGTTAATACGATGTTTGATGTGATTAGTGCTCCACTACCTGACTCATTACCGCACTCGATTTTACAAGTAGCCACTTTCATTTCTGTATCTAGCATGAAGATTCCTTGGTAATCGTTATCCAGCCAGTAGCATTTTCTTCTACAACAAAAGTAGCGCCTGTAGCTGTTTGGAATTCTTTAATCTCTCTGGATTCTTTAGTTGAGTAGTTAAAATATAGAGTTCGTGTAAAACTTGCCTGCCTATCAACTATCGCGCGAAGAAGCTCAATATCAGGATGGTTGTGTTTACTGCCGTCTGAGGAAATGAAGTATCTTGGAGCATCCACAACACTAAGCAATTCCGGGCTAGTGTTGTAGTTACTACCATGATGTGAATTACTAGTAAAGTAAAGTCTGGTCGATTCAACCATCAACCTTTAAGCCACTTGTAGGATCCCAATTAATATTATTGTTGTCGTAGGATAAATCGTGAAATCCAGATGTATCTGTAATAGTAATTACAGTCTCTGAGTCTTCTAGTTCTTGTAAGTAGGAACCTTCCCCGGCCTCCTCTAGCTGTTTTTTGGCCTCAGCATATTGCTTTCTAAACTTGAATACATTCATTTCTTCGGTTATGAGCTTGATTTTCCTTCCATTTGGATGAATGTACTTGAAAGGATTATTGTTAGCGTACGCAAACCTGTTGAACCCTTGAGTACCATTTCCACTTTGCATATGTTCAAGTGCTCCAATAGGATCATTCGAATAGAAACGCCCGATAACCGGATCATAGTATCGTGCCTGCATATTCATTTTTCGACACTACGAGCCATAGTACATTATCAATAAAATGTAATTAGTACAGTACTTTATAATTATAGCCAAGTCTTTTAGGTCCACACGGTTGATGTCAAAAAACAAAGCCCCGCGAATGCGAGGCTTTGGATTCAAAAAGATTGTTGACCGTAAAATTGATGAAACTAAAACAGAATAAACAAAAATAAGAACTGAACTAATAACAACAACATACTTTTGATTAAAAACTGTTTCGAAATCACTTCTAAACCCGCAAAATAAAACTTATTGAATTTATCTGTAGCATAGAAAAACAATGTTAAGACCAATAGATAATAAAAAAATCCAAGCCCCGATATCACTGAAAAGACCAAAAACAGTGCAGGTATCCATATGATAAACCTGAAAAGCTTACTAACAAAAACGACAGCCCTAATAGTCATGTCTTTTATCTTCCACTATAGGCCTAGAGTTAAAAGCATTCATATGATTTCGACCTTCATTAATATAGCTTGGTATGGCAATAGGCTCTCCAACATCTTCATTTTCTGAATCTGAAGAGTCCTCACTATCTTGATTCAGAGCTTCAGGCACCAAAGACCATAATGGTCTTATTTCTTCACCACATGTTCCGGGACCAAACTTACACGTTCCCGGATCCAACATTTCTGTGTGAAATAGTAACCCTGCAAAACCTTTACTACTTGCTCTAATTAAATCTCTAGCAGCATCCCATTTAAAAAATCCACCAGAAACCTTCTTCACAACTTTATTGAAAGCAACATCTTTAATATTCGGTTTAGCGCGATAAGGTCCTTCCAAAACCAGTGGCTGTCCTTCATATCTAATAATAGTAATGGGCGTTTTAGGTTCTTGCCCGTTCGGATCTATATACTTATAAGGATTATTATTAGCGTATGCATAGCGGTTGAATCCATGTATACCACCAGTTCCGCTTAGATGTTCCAGAATGCCAACCGGATCATTCGAATAAAACCGTCCAATAACCGGATCATAATATCGTGCCTGCATATATACTAAACCCGTGTCCACATCCGAGACATGCCCAGTGAAAGACTGGTTATTCGCGTTATGGGATGGGTTGTTAATCTGCTCCCCAAATGGTGTGTAGCGTTCTCTCCAAGTAACATTACCCGATTGACTTGTCTCCGCTACAGGACTCCCAAGTTGGTCTAGGTGAATGTACTCTACTTGATTGTTTTCAATACGCACAGAACCAGAACTGCCCAAGCCCAACGTTACATAATCAGTCTTAACATTATTAGTGACGTCATGTCTGTGTAACAACACCCCAGCGAGACTGTATATGGAATAAGTCGTTGTTACTCCGTTTTTATCTGTAGTCTGTTTCACTCGCCTTAAATTGCCATCGTACCGATAGGTAGAGTCACCACCAGGATAATGAATTCTCGTAGGCTGGTCAGCAGTGTCATAAGTGAATCCTAATCGCCCTGAGTGAGTAGTATTGCCGCGACTATCGTACTGATAGTTAGATGAAAACGCGCCAGAGGTTGCTGTTGATATGCCACCGCTATTACTGCTAGCTGAAGATACACGGTTGTTGGAAGCGTAGTTGACATTCACAGTTCGGCTACCCAGTCTCTTTTGACGCAAGTTACCAAGCGCATCATATTTAAACGAACTTGCTCCAAATGGATCTGTTGCTGTCAGTAAGCGCTGTAATCCATCGTATGTCATCGTCATTGAGTCAGATGACGTCACGCCATTTGATATACTGGTAACGTTTTGGTTTTTGTCGTACGTATATGTTAAGTCCATCACTCTCGGACGACTAGAATGCTGTGTCCAACGACGCGAAGGCAGCTGTTGACTATTAATGCTCTGATAGGTCGTATGCCCATTACCATAACGAACCTCTGACCACAAACCATTGGCATGATAACGCATGTTAGATGCGTAAGTTTGTGAGCCTGAACTCGCCCCTTTTATCTGACCATAAGCATTCAAAGCGTAGTTAACCCTACGGCCTGTTGGGTAAGTTACGCCCTCTATATTTCTGTCACGACGATAGTGATATTGCGTTCCCCAGACGCGCCCATCCATACGTAAGGTTTCTGAGCGTAAGTGATTCAAATCATCATAGGTATATGACCAATTCGCTCCACCCCGATTGAGAGATGTTAGGTTACCCGCATCATCATATCCGTAGTGAATATCTGGTGTAGATGAAGCAGAAAAATTCTGAAGGGTTACTCTATTTCTGGCGTCATAACTAAATGTGGACAGTGTGCTACCAGAAGGGGTGGCACAACCATTGTAAGAAGACAACCCTTTTGCAGTGGCGCGTACCTCATCAGTTTTGTAGTACGAGTAAACCGTGTCTCCAGTTTCTGGTGTTCTTAGCCTACAGAGCCTTAGTTGGTTATCATAGTAATAGTGTTGTGTGGCGTCAGTACTGTAACCATTTTGTGTACCGTACTGTCTGATAGTTCTTACATTACCGTAATTGTCATGGGTCATTTGGGTTTTGACGTTCAGTGGACTTTCTATGAGCGTTTGATACCCGTCTTGCGCATTGGCAAAGCCAGCGAACGTCGTCGTAGTCACATTTCCTTCTGGGTCTGTAACTCTTGTTCTGTTGTCTGTCAGGTACTGATAAGACGTTGAAGCAAACGGCGACGCGGTATCTCTCTCGCGGAGTATGCGACCAATAGCATCATACTGCATGGACATGCCGATGGTCGGATTGGAAGAGGTAGACGGTAGAGACTTAAATGTTACCCGTCCCATCGTATCGTATGACGTTTTTAAATAACGGGTAACGCCATCACCGTTAAGAGCGGTTTGTGTTTCTAACACGGGGCGCATCAAACCGTCATACTGTGTAGTGGTTCGCTGATTACCAGTGGTTAACGTTTGGACCAAACCATTCCCAAGCTGGCTGTAGCTTATTGATGTGTCGTACCAGCTACCTGGGAGGTTGATGTTGGTCATTCGACCCATCGAGTCATAACTGAACGAACGAGTGTTGCCGTTCTCATCGGTTTGGGATGTTATCCAACCATTGTTATCAATCGCTCTGGTAATTCTTGTACCGTCAGCAAAGCTAATGACTCGGGGGCTTCCTAATTTGTAGCTGGAGAGCTGAAAACGCTGAGCAGCCTGACCTGAATCAGTTGAGCGAGTAATTTGAGAAACCAATCCATTGTTGTAATACGCATAGCTTGTTTTTCTCTCGCCGAATCGGTTTAGCCAAACCACTCGTCCTCTCGAGTCGAAGCCAAGACGCTCAAACTCTTTACCATTTCGAACATACTTTTCTGGGAGGTTAAGTACCCAAGGCGTTTTGAGATGCTTAAAGGTTGTGGTGTGTATACGCTTCAATGATTGAAGTGTACTGTACTCACGTACTTCATAAGGCTGACCGAAATCAAAGTTGCTTTGTAGTGGATTATGGCGGTAGAAATACTCGGTTGTATAAGTTTCACCATTGAGCAATATCCGCGACCTTTGTGTAAGCGCGGTAGTGCGAGCAATATCCGCGTCTGTCGATGTACTGGTTGTCCCAGCAATAGGCTCCCATAAAGTAGAACTTCTAAGATAAGTATTAGTCGTAGACTCGATAACTTGAGAAGCGCTATCAAGTTGTTCTCGTTTTATTAGTTGACCACTTTGCCAACCCCAAACTCGATTAAAATGTAGCCTTTCTTTGCTGCCGTCGGGGCGTGAGATAAGACGCCACTTTGTATCAGACAAACCATGCATACTTCCTGTAGCACCAAAGTCCTGCTGATAGCTATACTGCCATGTTTGAGATGCGCCGCGTGGCATTGTGACAGATTTGGTGTGAACGGCGAGGCTCGCATGTCCAAAGTTTATTGATTCATTGGTCGTTGGGTGTCTGTACGGCTGAGTACAACTCGCTGGCTTTGTACTGTGTGTTGTAGTGGGGTTAACCTTACCATTATAAATATAACGAAGTTGATAGCTGGTCGAGATACCGGTTGGGTGTTTTGCCGTGGCATTCACCACTTTGCTTGTCGAATAGCTACATTTCGTTTGCGTGTTGTCGGAAGTGTTGTCTAAGTTCGTGTATTGCCAATAAGTGCTGTCTGGCAGAGTTACTCTTGATAGACTACCCCCAGAAATTTGATAAGTCCACTGACGTCCATTGGCGACAACGGTGCGAATGTATGTATTCGCGCTATTAGCACTGCTTGTATAATTGATGTTTAGTTGTCTGCCATCGTTACTGTAGATGCGGCTAATGGAACGATTAAAGGAGCTAGGCGCACTGCTCAGAATCGGACCGTTATATTCGTATTGAACCCAATTTCCATTGACATCAGTTGCTCTGGTCGCAGCGACAATACCAAAACCAGTTGTTGTTGGTTTTCTCAACGCATGGTTAAAGACGTACTTTTCACCACGCGGAGATAGCGCTTCAAAAGTTACTGTAGTGCTCGTAATTGTGCGCTTAACAATCCAGTAGTCTTCTGTGACAAATTGATAGCCCTTCTGACTCTCTGAGGTGTTGTTACGTGACCAAAGTAGCTTCTTAGGCGATTCCCCAGGGATGACGAGATATAAGCCTTTCCAAAACTGTCGAGTGCCTCCTAAATAAGGCACGCCGGGCCAAACACTGCCGGCGGTTGTCGTTGTACCATCGTAATAGTCTTTGGAAACAACACCTGTAATCATCGGTATATCAGGAACCCAAGATTGAACGCCGAATCCAAAATAAGTCCGTAATGCTGGCTCTGATAAGTAATATCTGGGGCTCAATCTGCGTCCAAACTGAACGGGAAGGCTTGAGCTACCTGGAAGACTGACGTCAGTGACGTAAAATGAAAGTTCACCAGTATCGAGGTTTATCTGCTCTCCCATGTCCAGGTCGGTGTAGAAAAAGTTCTTTTCACCGGACCTATCAGCCTCTGGAAATGCTAATTCAGGCTCGCTTGGTGCTGGAGAGGGTCTAGTTCCATCTCGCCCTACCGCATGGGATAGATTGGATGAAAGAATTGATAATAGAATAAAAAAAAGAAACATCTTAAGAGGATGTATCATACTAATTCCTTGTATTATTGACTTAAACGTCGAGTGACTTGGTGAATCGTATTCCTTCGACGCAACCAGCTAGGTTTATGTAATATGCCTGTGTGAAAAATCAACAACTTTCAGAGGTTTGGTTTAATTGAACTTGCATTATGGGCTCAACCAAACTTTTTATAAATCCTGGTTATCCTGAACTTTCAAAGTTACTTTGAGTTATGTGATGCCCCTCAACTGTCACAAAATCCTTCTAATTTTCGCTCTTCTAATACACCGTATGGGGAACTCCCGGTGTGAGTGTATAGGCGCCAAAGCCAGCGAGAATTCAATGTGATAGTGGAAGCGAATTCGCGGGTCAAATGATGGAATTAATGGCCTACAGCAACAACGTAAAGCTGGCTTTTCCAAGGCCTCTAATACCTACAGACAATGATGTCTATGGTGAGACCATTTGGGGTGACAGTTAACAAACTGCATAGACTGATACTCATGATTGTTTGCTGTGAGCCTTTCGAAATTTTAATGCTGCTATGCTAATGGCTAGTTAAATCAAATTTATTATTATGAAGTGACTACCACTATAAAAAGTTGGTACTAAACTGATAAAACTACCTCCGGTTGGAGCTTTAACGTATGTGTACTAAAGAGTGGGTTTACCAAGGAAATGAAAAATTTGGAGTGTATCAAGATGCCACCATTGATAACGAAAACAATAATCCTGCGGTTGTTGAGATTACAAACCCTGTAGATTTCAATATCAGTTATTCATCTCAAGATTCAGAACAATCGTTCGGTAAGCTGATAGCTGAAATTCCGTCGAATGTTTTTGATGAAATTGCGATAGCTTGGTGTAAGAAGAGAAAATTGCAAGGAGCCTTTGGCGGCCCAGTTGGCAAGGAATGGGGAAGCCCTGACTGTGATTGGGATTAACGTTGCTACTTGAGTGAAAAAGTGTGGATTATTTTGAAGAGGATCACTCCTAGCTAATGTAAATCTGGAGGGTAAACGAAAAAGCTAAAGCAGCACTACTGATATAGGCTTGTTGACGAGAATATACAGGGATCTTTGTATATCTATCCCCTGTTAGAAGTGATTTTCACAATCAATTTAGCGCTAAACAGGAAAAAGCTTTTATTTCGCTCACTTGATTGAGTCTAAAGGTTATCCGATAAAGCTTCGTGCAGCCAGAGGAAAAGCGTTCGCTGACCCTTGGGATGATTATCCAGCGCACGTTTAGGCAGGGACAAAAAGCTGGAAACATAACTAAAAGCGAAAACGTCAGTATTCTCATTGATATCTGACAAACTGGTGTAAATCCATACTACAGCTACTACTCGTAAGGACTCTATAAGTGCTCTGGTTTCATCACACTGTTGTTTAAGCGCTTTGATTTCGGCTTCTAGTACCATTAGTTCACGTTGCTTATGCTGGAACTTAGTGATAAGCCACTTAATTGAGGATGGGATACGTATAGTCATGGGGTTAGGTTAAACCCACCCCAAGCTTTTTTCATGTGCAACAGCTACATAATAGCGGTGCCTGCGTTCTTCCCTGCCATTTAAATTTACTAGAAAAATACAAATAAATTTAACGATAAACCACATGAATGGCTAACATTTTATAGTGTGACTGGTCTAATGAGATATTCTGTCCTACATTGAATACAAAATTAAGTGTGATCAGATATGTAACCTCAAAATCCCTATGCTAGAGTAATCACAAAGGGATAAGGTAAAAAAGGACTAACCACCTATCTCAAATCATGCTGACGGTGCAAACGTTAGTTATTCTGCCGTCATATGCTGTGTGCGTAAAATTACAAAAACCATAAAACGCGCTCACAGTACACTTTGTTTATCCACTCCCTACATCGAAGGATACGTGAACCAATGTCAGACTTTAGACAACGCGCTCTTGATTACCATGCCAAGCCTACTCCGGGAAAAATTCGTGTTGAACTATCAACGCCAGCAGACAGCGTAGAAGATCTTGCTCTTGCCTATAGCCCAGGTGTTGCCGAACCAGTAAGAGAAATTGCTGAAGACCCAGATAATGCCTACAAATACACTGCTAAAGGCAACATGGTGGCGGTTATTAGTAATGGTACGGCTATTTTGGGTTTAGGGAATTTAGGTCCGCTTGCCTCAAAACCTGTCATGGAAGGAAAGGCCCTGCTATTCAAACGTTTTGCCGGTTTGGACGCCATCGACATTGAAGTAAAGCATCGTACCACAGAAGAATTTATCAATACGGTAGCTAATATTGCTGACACCTTTGGTGGTATCAATCTTGAAGATATAAAAGCGCCAGAGTGCTTTGAGATAGAAAAAGAGTTGATTAAACGCTGTAATATTCCAGTGTTTCACGATGACCAACACGGTACCGCTATTGTTACTGCGGCAGGCATGCTAAATGCCCTTGAAATCCAAGGTAAAACCATAGAAAACGCCAAGATCGTTTGTATGGGTGCTGGCGCTGCTGCGGTGGCATGTATGGAGCTGCTCATTAAGTGTGGCGCACAGCGCGAGCGTATTTATATGCTGGATCGCAAAGGCGTTATCCATACTCGTCGTGAAGATTTAACAGAGCACAAAAAGCTATTTGCGAATAATACTGACAAACGCACTTTGGATGACGTAATGGACGGCGCAGACATTTTTGTGGGTGTTTCAGGGCCCGATGTGTTGCCACCCGAAACCTTGGCGTTAATGGCTGAAAACCCAATTGTATTTGCGTGTTCGAATCCGGATCCAGAAATTAAGCCAGAGCTAGCCCATGAAGTGCGCAGCGACTTAATCATGGCAACAGGACGCTCAGATTACCCCAATCAGGTGAATAACGTGTTGTGCTTTCCGTTTATTTTCCGGGGTGCCTTGGATGTTAGAGCGACAGCCATTAATGATGAAATGAAAGTGGCGGCAGTGGAAGCCATTAGAAGTATCAGTAAAGAGCCAGTGCCAGAAAGCGTACTAAAGGCGAGTAACAGTAAATCACTGGAGTTCGGTAGAGAATACATCATTCCTAAACCTATGGATCCACGGTTGAATGAGCGCATTGCCTCTGCGGTAGCAAAGGCTGCAATCGACTCAGGCGTAGCTAGAATTACCGGCTAGTTAGTTAGCCTCTACTCTTCTTCTAGGGCATTGTCGATAGACACGTCAATGCCCATCTCTTCCATTATTTTCCGCGCTTCCGCTGGAATGCGATTTGGATTGTCTTTTTTCAGGTCGTCGTCATTAGGCAATGGTTGACCGGTAAACGCGTGTAAGAAGGCTTCGCACAAAAGCTCTGAATTGGTTGCGTGTCGCAAATTGTTTATTTGTCGACGTGTACGTTCGTCAGTAAGTACTTTTAGAACATTGATCGGAATTGAAACAGTAACCTTCTTGACTTGTTCACTCTTTTTTCCGTGTTCTGCATACGGATATACATACTTTCCGTTCCACTCTGCCATTTGCTACTCATTCTGCCTGTTTTTAAGTTATAGACAGAAATTCTAAACAATGTAGCGAAAAGGTCAATTGAGCAGTGTAAACCGCTTGACGTCTAGACATATATTATTTAGTTTAGACGTCTAAACGTCCATCAAAGAGAATAATCATGGTTTCCTATGCAGAAGGTATCGACGCCCTTAACCAAACACTGTCGGAATTAAGAGATATCGACGTATCGTTTGAGTTTTTTCCGCCTAACAGCGAGAAAATGGAGCAGACCTTATGGAAGTCAGTAGAGCGCCTAGCGCCACTAAAGCCAAGCTATATGTCTGTGACCTATGGCGCAAATAGTGGTGAGCGTGATCGTACTCATGACGTAGTTAAGCGCATTCAACAGCAAACTGGTGTTGCCGCTGTACCTCACCTTACCTGTGTGGATGCGTCAAGAGACGAGTTGAAACAAATCGCTCAGGATTACTGGGATTCAGGCATTCGTCGTATTGTTGCCCTACGAGGTGATTTACCCAAGGGTGTAGACAAAACAGAAATGTATGCGTCTGACTTGGTGGCGTTATTAAAAGACGTTGCGGACTTTGATATCTCGGTTGCTGCCTACCCTGAAAAACACCCTGAAGCGCCCAATGCTCAGTTTGATTTACTCAACCTAAAGCGCAAAGCCGAAGCGGGTGCCAGTGAAGCAATCACACAGTTTTTCTTTGATACTAGCGTTTATCTGCGTTTTAGAGACCGTGCCGCTGCCGCAGGCATCGACTTAGATATCGTTCCAGGTATTTTGCCTGTAACTAACTATCAAACCTTGGTTAAGTTCGCTGGCTTTACCAACGTGCACGTACCTGGTTGGTTGCACAAGATGTTTGATGGTTTAGACGATGACGACCAAGCGACACGTAATCTGATAGGCGCCAACATTGCCATGGACCAAGTGAAAGTATTAGCTAAAGAAGGTGTAAAACATTTCCACTTCTATACGCTTAACCGCAGCGAACTTAGCTACGCCATCTGCCACATGTTAGGGGTTCGCGGCAATTAATTTTGCTGAATACCGCCATTGCGGTATACCATGTACATGCACTGTATCGGATAAACGCGCGACGCATATCGCGCGTTTATTGTTTCTAGAAGAACAAGGAGCACAGCGTGGACTGGAGCCAAGTAAAAAACAAGTACAGCGAGGTACAGCCTAAAGTACTCAATGTACTTTCAATTTTTATTAAACGCTGTAAAGACGACAGTATCACTATTTCAGCAGGTCATTTAGCCTATGTGACTTTATTATCACTGGTGCCCTTTATTATGGTGACCTTTACCATAATGTCGGCCTTTCCTGTTTTTGCCTCGGTGCGCACTAAGTTAGAGTATTTCATTTTCAATAATTTTGTTCCCACGGCCAGTGACGTTGTGCATGAGTATATGTCTGACTTTGTAGGCAATGCCTCGCAAATGGGAGCCATTGGTATATTGTCGTTATTACTGGTTGCACTAATGCTTATCATGAACGTTGATAAAACGTTGAACCGAATTTGGCGTACTCAGAGTAATCGGCCTGTAGTTTATACCTTTGCGATCTATTGGATGGTCATAACACTAGGCCCACTATTGATTGGTTCGAGTGTCGTGATCAGCTCTTATCTGCTTGGTTTAGCCGCCTTTGCCGAAGAGTACACACCGGGTCTAGGCACCTTTTTACTCAAGCTGGTTCCCAGCTTTACTGCTCTACTCGCCTTTATGATTTTGTACATGCTGGTGCCAAACAAACGCGTGCCCGCCAAACACGCTTTACTAGGCGCTTTACTCGCTACACTGTCATTTGAGTTTACTAAGTCTGGGTTTGCGCTATATGTCACTAACTTTCCGTCTTACCAAGTTATTTATGGCGCGTTGGCGGTTGTTCCAATTTTATTTTTGTGGGTATATCTGTCTTGGATAGTGGTGTTACTTGGCGCTGAATTTACTTGCGCATTGGATGATGCGTCAGATAAGGAAGTCGCGGAAGAAGATTCTCCCGCAGCATCATTGGGATAAAAAAGGCGTTTAGATAGGCGAGTACTCTCAGCTTCAGTCACCTTTCATTGTGGCAATGAAAGCGTCAGATTCAGCAATGGCAGTATTCATTTGAGCAATCAACTGTTTCACATTGTTTTCAATGGTAGAAAGCTCGCCTTGCAACGCACCTATCGCACTCGCATTTAGGTTGTGCTTCAAATAAAGCACATTGTCTTGCAACGCTGATAGCACAGGTGCCATTTTACTTTCTGCACGTCGCATCGACGACAGCAAGCTGTTATAGCGGCGCTTAGTCGCATTCAACTTTTGTTGGCTATCACGCTTTAATGAAGCGTTTTGATATTGAGAAAGCTCAGTTGCCCACTCTTCAAACAACGCATCTGCAACACTTTCAATATTATTGATTCGCTGTGTAACTTCGTCTGCCGCCGCCTGGCTATCATCGTACTGAGATTTGAGAGTATCGTAGATATCTTCTAGCTCTCCACCATCAAACCCAATGACTGCACTGTACGCTTCTAATGCAGAGCTAAATTGCTCTTGTGCGTCTTCTTGTGAAGACTTAGCATCTTCAACACGGTCAACTAAAATATCGCGCTTTTCTATACCTACCTTTTCCCAAGCAGCATAATACGCTGATTGACAACCGGCTAAGTTAAAACACAAAAAAGCAGCCACACAGAGCGTACGAAGTTTCATTAATCTTCACCTTTATATCGAGCAGCACTAATGATGGCAAAGATGTGAATAATCACACCCACAACGCCTAAAATAATAGTCCAGCTCAAGGCGTAGCACACTCCCACAGAGACAAAAAACAAAATTGCCGCCAAGATACGGCCTTGCACCAAATGCCCTAATCCAGGGATAAAAAAGTTACAAATTGCGGCAATTACATTTCCGCCAGAACCTTGTCCAGCCATAAGCTACTCCATCAAAAATATTAGTTTCAATAAACACCAAAGCGTGATTTATTAAGAATAAGCTAAACTAAAATTACAACTCATACAATGCGTTGACATAAAATGAAACGACTTTACCCCGAAGCCTTGTGCTACCAGAACGGATATCTTGACGTGGGGAATGGCTATTCGATTTATTTCGAACAATGTGGAAACCCTGAGGGTATCCCTATTCTTTTTCTTCATGGTGGCCCTGGTGCTGGCCTTCCTCCAAATTACACCCAATTTTTTAATCGGGACATCTATCGAATTATAGGTTTTGACCAAAGAGGCTGTGGTCGTTCAACGCGAGATGTGGCGTTAGCTCACAATACAACCGCAAACAGCATATCCGATATAGAAGCATTGAGAAAACATTTGGATATCGAAAAATGGGCCATATTTGGGGGCTCTTGGGGAGCAACACTCGGACTGTGCTATGCCATTTCACACTCTACACGTGTAACTGGAATAGTATTGAGGGGCGTATTTTTAGGCAGAGCGGAAGACCGCGAGTGGTATCTTGCTTCTACTGGTGGCCCCGCGCAATGCTTTCCAGAGTACTATCAGGAGCTTACTCATGACGTACTAGGAGAACTGAGCGCCGACAATGTTAGCCAGTATTATTTGTCTTTACTCACGTCATCTGACGTCAATACCCGCGACTATGCATCACTTCGATGGTATTGCTGGGAAGAGCGCCTTTCGAAACTCTCCGACACCGATTCGCATATCAAAAGTCAACTATCTCAACTACATACCGACGTATTCCCCCTTGCCGTTCTTGAATGTCACTACCTTGTTCATCATTGCTTTATTGATGAAAATTATATTCTTGAAAATACTGAATGTTTCAGTCATATTCCTGGCTTCATCATTCATGGTCGTTATGACATGATATGTAAAACACAAGCTGCCGCTGCTCTAAATTCCCATTGGACAAATAGCCAATTAAAAATTGTTTCCAATGCTGGCCACAGTACATCAGAGCCTGGGATAGCCTACGCGCTTTGTAGAGCAACCAGAGAGTTAGCAAGTATCATGAGAGAATCAAATACGTGATTGGACTTATTCAAAGAGTTTCAGAAGCCAGTGTTTCTGTGAATAATGAAATTGTTGGTGAGATCGGCCATGGCATGCTAGTTCTGCTGGGTGTTGAAAAATCAGATAATGACGCAGCCATCGAGAAGCTAGCTAATAAAATTTGCCGCTATAGAATGTTTTCAGACTGCGATGGAAAAATGAATCTGAATGTTGAGCAAGTTGGCGGCAAGATTCTAGTGGTATCCCAGTTCACCTTAGTTGCTGATACTCAAAAAGGTAATCGCCCTGGCTTTTCCAGAGGTGCAAGTCCAGAGCATGGAGAGCAAATCTACAATAAATTTATAGACAAGCTAAAAAGCTTAAATGTGCCCGTAGAAACCGGTCAATTTGGCGCTGATATGCAGGTTGCACTAGTCAACGACGGCCCGGTAACATTTCATTTCCATATCTAAGTACCCTTCCCGATAGCTCCTAGGGAATTTTAATTAACACTTGTTTCACATTTAACCATGAGGTTAAATGAATTTTTATCCTCAAAATAAGGCGAATATTTTGTATAAGGTTGTTACCCCAAAAAGCGACGCGGAGTTAGACGCCTATTATCACTTCCGCTGGGAGAACCTTAGGCAGCCTTGGAACTACCCATTGGGTTCCGAAAAAGACGAGTACGAGCAAGTTGCTGAGCATCGTATGATAACAAACGGACGAGGGGATATTGTCGCTTGTGGTCGCGTACATTTAAATACTGCTGAAGAGGCGCAAATTCGTCATATCGCGGTTCATTCAGATCATCAGAGAAAGGGCCTAGGTCAAATGATGTTGGCCGCACTTGAAGGGGTTGCAGGAGATTTAGGCGCTGATAGAGCTGTTACGAATAGCCGTGAAATTTCTATAGATTTCTTTAGCGCTTGTGGTTTTGAAGTTGAACGAGAAGCTGCCAGTGAACTCGGTATGCTCAAACGCCAGCAAATGGTTAAAAAGCTTACGGCGAATAACACCTTAATTCTACACCCTAAATGGTGCGATGAACTGCAAAAAACCTGGTCAGAGACCATTCCCATTACCGAACATATGGGTATTAAAATACATCAATATAGCGGCAGAACGTTGGAAACTCGCGCGTCGCTCAATAAAAATATTAATATTCACGGCACCATGTTTGCTGGCAGTATATTTTCGTTGGCTACACTTACGGGCTGGGGATTACTACACTTACAACTCAAAGAGAAAATGCTCGACGGTGATATAGTGCTGGGAGATGGAGACATTCATTACCACAAACCCATCACAATGAAACCCCG
Source organism: Alteromonadaceae bacterium (assembly GCA_027013165.1). Classification (GTDB taxonomy): domain Bacteria; phylum Pseudomonadota; class Gammaproteobacteria; order Enterobacterales; family Alteromonadaceae; genus Alteromonas. The sequence goes on along the minus strand of JALUXV010000219.1, from coordinate 24,260 downwards.
CGCCATATGTAATATCGAAACCTTAAGTGGAAAGTTTAAACCACTGGAAAAAGGCAATAAAAGCAGGTTCGAGTTAAGTGTTGAAATTCTTGATGATGATACGCCTGTTGCCGAATTCAAAGGGGTATACTGGATTTTACCCAGTGCAGATAAGACATAAAAAAAACGCCCGATAAAATATCGAGCGTTTTTTAAAAGATAAACTATTTTCTTAAGCTACCATTGCAGCTTGTAGCTTCTTCATTGCATTTTTTTCGATTTGACGTACTCGCTCAGCAGAAACTTGATACTTATCCGCTAAATCTTGCAAAGTAATTTTACTGTCAGCCAACCAACGGGTTTCGATGATGTCTTGACTACGCTCGTCCAGCGTTTTGATTGCAGAATACAAACGCTTGCTCGCATTGCTATCCCAATCATTGTTAATCACTTCCATTTCAACATCAGTAGATTTGTCTTCTAGATATTGAACAGGTGCAAAATTGCCCGTTTCATCTTCGTCAGCAGATAAATCAAAAGCCTGATCTTGGCTGCTCATACGAGCTTCCATTTGGAGGACTTCTTTGGTACTTACACCTAATTCTTCAGCAACGGTTTGTACTTCTTCATGGGTGAACCAACCTAGGCGCTTTTTCGCCTTACGAAGGTTAAAGAACAATTTGCGCTGTGCTTTAGTCGTAGCAACTTTAACGATACGCCAGTTCTTAAGAACAAACTCATGGATTTCTGCTTTAATCCAGTGAACAGCGAATGAAACCAAACGTACACCCACAGAAGGGTCGAAACGTTTTACTGCTTTCATCAAGCCGATATTTCCTTCCTGAATCAAGTCAGCTTGTGGCAGGCCATAACCTGAATAAGATTTGGCAATATGCACAACAAAACGCAGATGAGACATAACAAGCTTACGTGCAGCTTGCAGATCTTCTTCCTCACGTAATCGTAAAGCCAAGTTGCGCTCTTCTTCAGCGCTAAGCATATCAATACTGCTTACAGCTTGTACGTAGCCTTCTATACTACCGCTGTGTGGCACTGATAGGGCCATAGATTGCATTTTATCGTTCATTGTTCACCTCTTTTTTCGCATCTTGATACTATCAAACTTGTATCCGCTGCGCGAGACCTAATTTTAACCTAAATACGATGACATATTGATATGATATTCCTCGTCAAAAGATCAAGACCGGATTAGACGAAAAAAGTTTCAAAATATTATCTCTATCCAATTTCCACCCATTTATCTAACTGAAAGGGAATGGCATTGAACACTATTAACGTTAACCTTTATTCGCTTAAGCGCTAACTCAATTTGTCTCATTAATCTGCCTTTCGTCGCGTAAATGCAATTCACATGACATACCTCAAACCAGTTGCTATCTTAGGGCATTAGTTCGAAGAATATAAACGTGTTGATTTTTTTTCAGTTATCTACGCCGAGAAGATAAGCCAAGCACTTTATTTTCACTAGCAAAACTACAAGAGGCTAAGACGTACTCATGTTTGCATATGTTGCACGACAACCTATTTTTGACGCCAACAAGGAAGTTTTTGCCTACGAGCTACTTTTTAGAGTGGGTCAAGAAAACTGCTTTCCCGATATTCCACCTGATGAAGCAACGTCAAAAATTCTAACCTCTACCCACTTGAGTATAGGTATTGAGGAAATTGTCGGCGACAAGATGGCCTTTATCAACTTTCACAAAGATACCTTAATGTATCGCTTTCCAACCTCACTCGATGCCAACAAGGTAGTGATTGAAGTCGTTGAAACCGTAGAAGTAAATAATGCACTGGTCAGTGCCTGTAAACATATCCGTGGATTGGGCTACAAAATTGCGTTAGACGATTATGATATGCAAGGTAAGTGGGAAGAGTTCATGCCCTTTGTCAGTGTTATCAAGATTGATATCACTGAACTAGATCACAGCGACATTGCTGTGCTTGCAAAGCGTTTCAAAGAACGAGGTATCAAGTTAGTTGCTGAAAAAATTGAAACCCGGGAAGAATTCGAGAAGTTCAAAGATATGGGCTTCGATTATTTTCAGGGCTACTTTTTGGCAAAACCTGAGATTGTAAAACATCGAAAGCTTGGCCCTAATAGCATCACCATGCTAGAGCTCATTAGTATAAGCGCCCAGCCTCAGCTAGATTTTGACAAAGTAAACAACATTATTGAACGGGATCCATCACTAATTTATTTACTGTTGCGCTTTATCAACAACCCAATGTTTAACAAGCGCAATAAAATCACATCGTTAAAACACGCACTTACCTTTATGGGCGAAGTAGAAGTTAAGAAATTCATCGCTTTATTGTCATTGGCAAATTTGAGTGAGGGCAACCCCAGTGAACTCATGCAAATGGCGTTGGTACGCGCGAAATTTTGTGAATTAGTGTCAGTATCACTAAAGGAAATTGAAAATCCGCCGACAGGGTTTCTTACTGGGTTGCTTTCTTTACTTGACGCTATGATGGGCCAACATATTGAAGAGTTGGTGAGTAAAGTTCCCATTAGTGATGCAGTAAAAGGAGCTTTGTGTGGTGAAGCAGGGTTACTGAAAGACTGCCTAGATTTAGCGTGTCACTTTGAAACCGCCAACTGGGGAGGCGTTAAGCGCTTTGTTGCAAAGTATCCCGTTAAGCAAATTCTACTTCACGGATTTTACAACGAAGCAATGAAGTGGGCACGCCATATGCAGACTAGTACCCAACCAGACAGCAACAATGCCAAATAATCACTCGGTGCATGTTTAATGCTTGAGCCTTTTAAATGTAATGACGTACACTGATTAAAGTAAGCATTAGAAGGGTTAACTTCTAACTTATTGGTAACGGTTACAATACCTAACAACGATAAAACGCCACTCAAGAAACGGTGTAATGAACGCAGGGATTTTTAATTTATGTTCGCCTTCACAGCTCGCCAACCTATTTTAGATAGAAATAAAAGTGTTTTCGCTTATGAGCTTATCTTCAGAGATGGTAGATCCGGCGCATTCCCTGAGCACTCAAAAGAAAAAGCGAGTTACATTGCCAATCACTTCCACCCTTTAGGGTTAGATGACATTTGTGGCGAAAAAACATCCTTCATTAACTTCTCAAGTGACACCTTAATCTCTCGCTTTCCAACAACCTTAAACCCAGAAACGGTGGTTGTAGAGTTAGCAGATAATCCATTTACACAAACGGGATTACTCGAAGCCTGCCAACATATAAAACAGTTGGGATTTAAGCTAGCCATAGACGACCCAATGATGATGAGTGCACAGCACGACATCTTTCCACTGATTGATATTTTAAAAGTAGACGTATCAAAAACCCGTTACGAAAACATCGAAAAGCAGATACCTCGTTTTATTGATGCAAACATTCAACTTGTCGCAGAGCAGGTACAAGACCACGATAACTTCGCCACTTGTAAAGACTTGGGTTTCGACCTCTTCCAAGGTTATTTCTTTGCTCAACCAGAAGCGCGTATTTTAAAGCAGTTACCTGCTTCAAAAATGAACTTGGTTGATCTAATGGGCGAAAGCTCTAATTCAGTTTTTGATATTAACCGCATTAGTGAAATCATTGAGCGAGATGCAGCGCTGAGTTACATGCTGCTTAAATTCATCAATAATCCAACCATTAACAAGCGCTACAAAATAACCTCTTTAAAACACGCGCTAAATTATATGGGCGAAGTTGAAATTAAGAAGTTTATCGCCCTACTGAGTATTGCCAACCTAGGAGATGACAAGCCGCTAGAAATCATCCATATGTCTCTGGTTCGTGCGAAATTTTTTGATTTACTAAGTCAAACTAGAAAAATGAATACCAATCCACCTATCGGCTTTTTAGTTGGATTGTTTTCATTGCTAGATGGGCTGCTTGACCAATCTATGATGGATATCCTCAAGCAGTTGCCGCTTTCTGACGATGTGAACGATGCACTGCTCGGTAAAAATATAGAATTTAATTCCTATATGACACTCGTAAGAGCTTTTGAAAGCGCCTTGTGGATGAATGTTATCAAGCAGTCAAAAGTACTGAATATTGACCAGAAACAACTACACGCGTTATACAATCAAGCGATAATCTGGGGTAACGGTGTTAGAAGCGCAATTTCAGCTTATTACCCCAAAGCCAAAGCGCAAGGCTAAATAAAAACCTTCAATAGATAAGCACCTTACGAAGGCATTGGCAGTTAGGACCAGCAATGCTGGTTCGCTTTTTACGCTTACCTGACAATTGTACTTTTAAGAGGGCTCGATTTGTTTCACGTGCCGCTGAACAGAAATCAACGAGCCCAACAAACCCAAGCCTACAGATAACCCCAACATAACGAGTAGTGCCGTTCCAGAAAGGCCTGTAATATTGAAAGAGGTTTGGTACAAAGAAGCAAACGCCTGAATACTGCTGTCCATCCACCACAGAATTCCCACAACGGCAAACCATGCCATCACTCCACCAAGCAAACCAAACCAGAAACCAGTGTACAAAAACGGACGTTGTATAAAGGCGTCTGTGGCCCCCACCAACTTCATCACTAAAATTTCGTCACGTTTACTTAGAATATTGAGTCGAATCGTATTGCCAATGATTAACACCACAGCTATAAACAATAAGCCGCCAATCAGTGACACTAGATCTCTGGCAATGGCGATGACTGCATGCAAACGTTCCAGCCATTCAATGTCTAATTTTGCTGACTCTACGTCTCGTTCTGCTTTTAACTTTTCGAGTAGTCGCTTAGCTGCATTTGGGCTATCGTGGCGCTCTGCTGGCGTTACAAGTACAACATCTGGTAGCGGGTTGCTTTCAAGATAAGCAATGGCGTCACCCAATCCGGAAAGTTGCTGAAACTCTTGCAGTGCATCATCTGCCGGAATAAATACGACACTATCGATTTCAGGCCAACTGTTTAAACGGGCTACTAACTGCTGACTGCGAGAAGATGGGGTATCAGATTTTAAAAACAATGATATCTCTGAGGCTTGCTCCCAGCCCACGGTAATTTTTTCGGTGTTTTTCACCATGATATAAAGGGTACTAGGTAGTGTAATACTCAACCCTAGTACACCTATGGTCATTAGTGACGCCGCAGGTTGCCGCCATAACTCACCAAGACTGGCTAACGCTTGGCGAATATGAGTGACAAAGAACATCAGAAAAGCTTGTACCACTCCGACTTTTCGCTCGCTAGCTCCGCTAGAACGTCCCCGAAACAAAATACTCATAATGACGCATCCATATCTTGGGTAAGTCCGTCAGTAATCATCTTCCCTTGTCGAAGGGTTAATGTGCGATATTTCATCCGTGCGATAAGCCCTAAATCATGAGTCGCTATTAATACGGAAACGCCAGCTTGATTAAAGTCTTCGAACAGCCGAATAATTTCCATAGATAGCTTGGGATCTAAGTTCCCCGTGGGTTCATCAGCTAATAGCAAAGGAGGTTTGTTAACCACGGCTCTGGCGATACCTACACGTTGTTGTTCACCGCCAGACAGCATAATAGGTAAGCAGCGACTTTTATCTCGCAAACCTACCATTTCAAGTGCGGCATCAACCCGTTTAGTAATTTCTTTGTGAGTGTACCCTTCGATAACTAGCGGTAGTGCGACGTTATCAAACACGGTTTTATCCATCAGCAACTGATGGCTTTGGAAGATCATGCCGATGTCACGGCGAATGTAAGCAATATCCCTGCGACTAATTTTATTAAGGTCGTGACCATTAATGAGCACACGTCCCACAGAGGGGCGCTCCATTATGCTGATAAGTTTGAGCAAGGTACTTTTGCCAGCGCCAGAATGCCCAGTCAAAAACGCCATTTCGCCGGGAGCAATGTGGAAATCCACCTTACTAAGTGCCCGTTGCCCGCCTGCGTAGGTTTTACTTACTTGCTCAAACTTAATCATGCTTATCCCTAGAGCACTACTTGAATTGCATTACCTTAAGCTATTGTGTGCTATCAGCTTCACTAAACAAGGCATCGATGAATTCGTTGCTATCGAACTCTCGTAGGTCGTCAATACCTTCGCCCACACCTATATACCTGATAGGTATACCAAACTGGTCTGCAATAGAAAAGATTACACCGCCCTTGGCCGTGCCATCAAGTTTGGTTAGTGTAAGTCCGGTTAGTCCCACCGCTTCGTTAAACAATTTGGCTTGGCTGACTGCATTTTGGCCTGTACCCGCATCTAGGGTAAGCATAACTTCATGGGGTGCATTTGGATTGAGTTTTTTCATCACTCGAACCACTTTTTTAAGCTCTTCCATCAAGTTGTTCTTGTTTTGCAGTCGTCCCGCGGTATCAGCAATAAGTACATCGCATTTACGCGACTTGGCCGCTTCTAACGCATCATAAAGTACCGAAGCACTGTCTGAACCTGTGGGCTGAGCAATCACGGGAATGTCATTTCTTTCGCCCCACACTTGAAGCTGCTCAACGGCTGCGGCACGAAAGGTATCACCTGCCGCCAGCATGACTTTCTTACCCGCTTGTTGATACTGTTTCGCTAATTTACCAATGGTAGTGGTTTTACCTACACCATTAACACCAACCATAAGAATCACAAAAGGCCCGGTGCTAGCGTCATGCTCTGCCATAACCTCATTCAAGGGTTGATTAACTTTTACCAACATCTCGGACATTTGCTGCTTGAGAAGATCGACCAAAGCTTCGGCGTCTTTTAAATCTTTACGACTAGCATTATCTGTAAGATTGTCGATAATTTTTTGCGTGGTTTCCATGCCTACATCGGCAACAAGAAGCTGAGTTTCTAGGTCTTCGTAAAGTTCATCGTCAATTGCTTTGCCTTTAAACAGGCTCACTAATCCACTGCCCAAGTTTTCTTTGGTGCGAGACAAGCTGTCTTTTAAGCGCGCAAATAAAGACTTCTTCTTCGGCTCTGGCTCTGGCTCTGGCTCTGGCTCTGGCTCTGGCTCTGGCTCTGGCTCTGGCTCTGGCTCTGGCTCTGGCTCATTTTCAGTATTTGGGGGTGTTGTTGTGTCAACTTGATTTTCTACAAGAGAACTCGCAGTAGCCTCAGCTTCGCTATGGGATTCTGGTGTTGCGTCTACGGCAACATTTTCATTGGCTTCATCGCCATTTTGTAGCGGTGCATCGCTGCTTTCTTGTACTTTCTCTTCATCTGCTTTTTTATTCTTGCTGAACCAGCCAAAAAGTTTAGACATTGTTAAGACAAATCCTTATAAATTCGGAGCAAACTCGGCTACACTGGCCGGCTATTGTATAAGCTAATGATACCACTGTAAGTCACCATGAAGCGAGCGTCTCGCCCATCTAGGGCACCTTTCACAGCTAAAAAACGCCGATCCACTGCAAAGCCAGGGGCGAGTGGTCAAATTCGCATTATTGGTGGGCAATGGCGAGGTAGAAAACTGCCAGTAACCGATGTTACAGGCTTGCGACCAACCACCGACCGAAACAAAGAAACCCTATTCAACTGGTTAATGCATAAATTAACCGATGCGGCGTGTATCGACGTATTTGCTGGCTCGGGTGGGTTGGGCTTTGAAGCTCTATCTCGCTACGCCAAACACTGCCACTTCATCGAAAAAGATAGCGGTGCATTCAACCAACTAATAGAGAATACAAAGCTATTGCGCTTGAATTCACCCGATGACGTTAAAGTTTTGCAAGGCGATGCGCTGTCTGTTCTCCCTTCTCTTTCAGAAAGCAGTTTTGATATTGCGTTTGTGGATCCGCCTTTTGGGAAAGGGTTAGTGCAACCAGTGCTAGATTTAATCGATAAACATCAATTGATGCTCAATGGCGGAGTGATCTATATCGAACAAGAGAGTGGTCTACCTTGGCCCACGCTACCCGCACACTGGCACCTTACAAAATCAAAAGAGACATCGTCGCTTATGTACGGGCTTATCGAAATATCGTGAATAAAATAGGACTTGTTGACCCTGTCTTACTCGATTGCCAAACCAATGTTCGACATCTGCTCTTCCAATGCTAGCGCTTTGAGCGCATCCACCGCAGCGACTGATGAGTTCTGTTTTTCAACCTCATCAAGAAGTGCTTCCTGAATCTCTATTTCAAATGCCATAAGAGGATGTGATTTTACAGTGTCGTCGTCGGCTTCTTCCGTAGCAAGTAAGTATGCCTCTACGCTGCCTTGTGACAACTTACTTACAACCACTGCGCCCTGAGGATCGTCTCCCGACTTTAAGTTGAGCAAGGCTGCCAAACCAATAGCCGCATCTATAGCTGGATAAACGCCATAAAAGTCATAATCTTGCGTATCTGGAGTGGCCAACTCTACCTTTTCAAGCTGAGTAGCAACATTGAATTTACTCTTGGGCGACTTGAGTGACTCCCAGATTAAATTCAAACAATGACGTAGTACCTCTCCACCTTCATATTCTGTCACTTCACAGAACAATTGATAGTTGGGGAGCATTCTCTCGAGAAGTGCAGCACTAAAAGCTACAGCGCGCCACCCTTCAAGGGCACGTACGCGAGCGAATGTATTTAACTTAGCCATGTTGAACTCCAGTAGCATGTAAGAAGTATTGTGATGCTCCGTCGAGCAACATTTGTATTGCAATCATTACCAAAATCATTCCCATCAATCGTTCCATTGCTGCTAGGCCTCTTTCGCCAAGCAATTTGTGGAACACATTGGAAAACATAAGTATCACCGCACTCACTAACCATGCGGCCCCCAACGCGATCGACCAGTCGAGCATACGGTCCGGATTTTGATTAGCAAGAAGAATAAGGGCGGCCAAAGTAGAAGGGCCTGCAATCATTGGAATCGCCAAAGGTACAAGAAAAGGCTCTTCACCCACAGCTAACGCATTAGCACCACCCGTTTGAGGAAATATCATTTTTAGCGCTATTAAGAATAGTATAATGCCACCGGCGATACTTACCGTTTCTTGACCCACGTTCAAAAAGTTAAGTACCGACTGACCACTAAACAGAAAAATAAACAAAATCACAAATGCGAAGAGCAACTCTCTGACCAAAATGACTTGTCGCCGTTTTGGCTCAATGGATTTCAATACCGACATAAAAATGGGAAGGTTACCCAGTGGATCCATGATCAAAAATAGCATTATTGCAGCGGACCAAGTATCCATAATAATTCTTTCTCTACAGTGAGTTGCTAGTGTTATTGATGGATAATTAAACAACCATATTATCCATTAGTTGTAGTGTACAAAAAAGCACTCGAAAATTACTAACTTTGAGCTTAAATTTTACCAATTCCCTACAGTGCTCGATAGAAGATACAAATTTTTACTGAAAAAACATCACGTTTTTTCCATTTCTCCTATAATTTAGAGCGGAGTAACCATTCCTCACTACATTGGGTGGAATTGTAAATGTTTAGGATTGGGACGGGAATAGTTACTAAAAACACAATAACAATCTGGAAATAAACAATGAGTTTGATGACTGTAAAAGAAGTTGCCGCCTTCCTTGACGTGCAAGAAGTTCGCGTAGAACGCTTAGCAAGAGAGCATTTGTTAATATCAAAAGACAAAGACGCCGATGGTAACCCGCTGTTTGAGCGAGGTGACGTTGAAAAGTACAAAGAGCTAGCAGAACGCTTAGGCGGTATCTAGCGTTTTAACGATATTTTAGTACCTCTGAAAAGGCAGTGCTCTGGCACTGCCTTTTTGTCACTAACAGATATCTATTTAAAACAACTACTTGAGCATTGCAGCAATGCTTCGAATGCCTTTAGCTGTGGCTCCAGCTGGCATTTCTCCCGTTGCGTTACCGTGATAGGCAGCTGCAAGATCAAGGTGGATCCACCCTTTACCCTCTGGATTAACAAACCTCGCCAAAAATCCAGCGGCGTTAGACGCGCCACCAGTACCACCACCTTTCATTGGGCGACTATTTGCAGTATCGGCAAAAGATGACGGGCATTTTTCGCTGTGGAAAGGCTCTAATGGCAGGGGCCAAAAGCGTTCGTTTTCTGCTATAGCAGCACTGAGCATTTGTGCTCTTGCGTCATCGTCCATGGTAAACACAGCATGGTAATCTGTACCTAAAGCAACGACAGCCGCCCCCGTGAGGGTTGCCGCATCAATAATTAAAGGTGCACCGGTTTCGGTAGCCGCCAATAGACCATCCGCTAATACCAAACGCCCTTCTGCATCAGTGTTGACTATTTCTACTGAAACGCCGTTTTTGTAGGTCAGCACATCACCAAGCTTATAGGCATGACCACTAATGAGGTTTTCTGCACAACACAAAATAAGTTGCACTCGTTTACTTAACCCTTGGGAAATAGCCAGTCCAAGTGCACCAGTCACTGTTGCTGCACCACCCATGTCGCATTTCATGTCCAACATACCTTCGCTAGACTTGATGCTGTAGCCACCCGAGTCAAAAGTAATGCCTTTGCCCACCAAAACGGCATCAACCGGTGCATCACTGTTACCAGTGGGATTATAGTCTAGCGTCAACATAACTGGGGGACGCTCGCTCCCCCGCCCTACATTGTAAATCCCAGTCCATCCAGCATCTTTTAGCGCTTCACCCACTACCATGTTGTACGACACTGCATCTCCGCCCAATTCAGCAATCCAATCAGCAGCCCGTTGTGCAAGATCTTCAGGGCATAGTTCTTCTGGTGTGTCGTTAACCAACTGACGGGTGAATAACAATGCCTGATACTGCAATGCCAGTGTCGCTTTATCTTGGTTGTCTGCCCAGTGAATTATTCCGGGATTTCGCGCACGCGTATAACTCATGGCAAAGGCCCACTGTTGTTCCTTGTGCCATTCGCCAACCAAGCGAACGGCCGGAATACCAAGGGAGTCTAGTTTTCTGGCAGCTTGTTGAATTACTCGTTCATTTAAACCTTCACTGGGCAAATGAATAACCGCGCCAGACTCAACGAAAGATAACCTCGCGTTATCTCCCCAAGCACTTTGCGCGCTATCGGTAGACAAATGAACAACAAATTCAGACATAACTTTCTTCCTATTTCTCGATGACTTTGCTCGACACCAGTGCCGTAGCATAGTGTAATGCGCTTTTTTCAATTTTCTAAAACGCACAATATGTTTTTTGAGCCCGCGCTGATAAAAGGCACCCTAGTAAAACGCTATAAACGCTTTCTCGCAGACGTTGTCCTTGAAAGCGGCGAACTCGTCACTGCCCATTGCCCTAATACTGGTGCAATGACTGGATGTGCTGAGCCTGGTTACACGGTTTACTTGAGTGAGTCCAATAATCCCAAACGCAAATTGAAATATACGTGGGAGCTCGCGCAAACCAATGAAGGTGACTTTATTGGTATCAATACTCACAATGCTAATAAACTGGTAGCGGAAGCACTAAATAACAAGGTGCTTGATTCATTTACTTCCTGCTGTGACTGGAAAGCTGAAGTAACACCTCCTACGATGACTAGTCGATTCGATTTTGCCATCCAGTATGATCATGCCACCAGCTTCTTAGAGGTAAAATCAGTTACTTTAAACAGGGCTGGGAAAGGTTATTTTCCCGACGCAGTCACAACAAGGGGGGCAAAGCACTGTAAAGAACTAGCAACGTTGGCAAGTTCCGGTATTGAAACCAGTTTATTGTTTTGCGTTCAACACACAGGCGTAACCAGTGTGCACCTTGCTGAGGATATTGATCCAAACTATGCTGCCGCAGTGCGCGATGCCAAAGACGCTGGAGTGAGGATACTGGCTGCGGCCTGCAAAATCGACAAACAAAAAATACTTATAAATCATGAGTTACCAGTATTTTTATAAAAAATAGGTTGATTTTTTTAAAATCATCTTCATATTTTCGCCTTGCTCTGCATTAGACGCAACTCGTAAAAAAGCGGAGCCACTTCGCTGTAATAGGTAAAAATACCTTTGCAGCCATAAAATCACATAGACACGTAAAATTGCCTGAAACTGATGAGTCTGATATAGATAGCTGATGTAGTCAGGACAATCATGGATGTCGTAGTGTAGGAGATATGGCACATGCCAACAGGAAAAGAAACTAAATCCCTGGGATTATTGGCGTTAGCAGGCTTACAGCCATACGAGCCAAAAGCTGATGAAGAGTACATGGGTGAACCCCAAATGGAACACTTCCGCCTATTGCTTAAAGCATGGCGCAACCAGCTAAGAGAAGAAGTAGACCGCACAGTTACACACATGAAAGACGAAGCGGCAAACTTCCCTGATCCAGTGGACAGAGCTGCTCAAGAAGAAGAGTTCAGTTTAGAACTTAGAACGCGTGACCGCGAACGTAAGCTCATCAAGAAAATCGAAAAAACCCTTAAGCGTATCGAAGAAGACGATTTCGGTTTTTGCGATTCTTGCGGTATTGAAATTGGTATACGCCGTCTTGAGGCCCGCCCAACAGCCGATTTGTGCATTGACTGCAAAACCATGGCTGAAATTAAAGAAAAGCAGCTACAAGGTTAATCACCTGATAGTCTACTCAGGCTCAATGTGACCATTGGGCCTAGTTACCTTCAATGATGACACTTGCTTCCTCCCCAGGTTGTTCTTCTACCACCACGGCAACAACATATGTTGGACGCTTTGCGCCCTCCCCTTCTGGTCAACTTCATTTTGGATCTTTGGTAACGGCCCTTGCTAGCTATTTAGACGCTAGAAGCAAGCACGGTATATGGCTAGTAAGAATGGAGGATATCGATACACCTCGATGCGTCAAAGGGATGGATAGCGCAATTCTTAACACGCTAGAGGCTCACGGTCTTGGTTGGGACGGTCAGGTTTTGTATCAAAGTCAGCAACATGAAAGATACCAACAAAGTATCGACAAACTCATTGACGCTGACCTTGCTTATCATTGCCAATGCACTCGAAAGCAAATCACTGCCATGGGAGGCCGTTACAATGGACAATGCCGAACAAAGCAGCTAAGCAACCAGGCAAGCCCAACCGCAATTAGGTATCCATTATCGGGAAATGCCCCGCCCTTTATCGACGGTGTAATGGGTGCCATACCCCAGGGCGACACTTTAGAAGATATTGTCATTAAGCGCAGAGATGGGCTGTATTCTTATAATCTTGTAGTGGTACTAGACGACGATTATCAAGGCGTTAATCATATTGTACGTGGCGCTGATCTACTCCCTGTTACGGGTACCCAGATAGCCCTATACCACCACTTAAAATTAGCAGTTCCACAATACAGTCACATCCCGGTGGCTTCAATTGCACCTGGAAGAAAGCTCAGTAAACAAAATCACGCCAAACCGCTAGATAATAATCAAGCACTTGAGAATATTCATCGCGCCATGGCATTTTTGTCGATGTCACCGCCAGCATTAACGGAATATCAAGGAATAGAGCAGCTGCTAGAACATGCTGTATCACTATGGAACATGAAAAACGTGCCTAAAACCCCTGAAATTATTGTCGACGCGCAGGAATCCACTTATCATAGCCAACGTTAATCGTTGTGGAGTCAGTATCATCATTCATCGTGTATTTAAAACGGTAAAACAAGCATTCACCAAAGAGAAAAGCAGTGAAGCGGGCTTGACCGCCCGTGTTATGACACGAGCCGAGCACGGGATCTCTCGTGATGATGTTAGCCCCAATGCGTTAAAAGTCATGTACCGTCTTAACGGTGCCGGCTTTGAATCTTACTTAGTCGGTGGTTGTGTACGCGATGTGCTCATGGGAAAAGTCCCTAAAGACTTTGATGTAGTCACCAACGCTACTCCAGAGCAAATTAAAGGCTTGTTTAGAAACTGCCGTTTGATTGGCCGTCGTTTTAGGCTTGCTCATATCGTGTTTGGCCGTGAGATCATAGAAGTTGCTACCTTCCGAGGGCATCACAGCGATGATGCTAAAGACACCGATGCACCTAAAAATAAAGTCAGAGCGAAACAAGACGACCAAGGTCAGTTAGTTAGAGATAATGTATTTGGCACAATTGAAGAAGATGCGGAGCGTCGCGACTTTACCTTCAATGCCATGTACTACAGCGTTGCAGACTTTACAGTAAAAGACTTTGCCAATGGTCTAGATGCCATTGAAAAGCGTGAAGTGCGTTTGATTGGCGACCCTGAAACCCGCTATCGCGAAGATCCTGTGCGCATGCTCCGTGCAATACGATTTGCTGCCAAGCTGCAAATGACACTGCACCCAGAGACCGCTGCGCCTATTAAAAGTTTAGCCCATTTACTGCAAAACATACCTGCTGCTCGCCTGTTCGAGGAAACCCTAAAACTATTTTTGTCTGGCGAGGGCGAGAAAACCTTCTTTATGCTCCATGAATATGGACTAATCGCACCACTGTTTCCTCAGATAGAACCTTTTCTATCCGACACCTCATGCCGCGAAATGCAGTTTATTCGCAAGGTATTACAAAATACTGATGAAAGAATTAACAGCAATATGCGCGTTACTCCTGCGTTTTTGTACGCAGCGTTATTGTGGTACCCACTAGAAGAACGGGCACAGCGACTTCAAGTTGAGTCTGGGTTAAATGCTCATGATGCCTTTAACATCGCCTCAGGTGATGTGATTGCGCAGCAAACCCAGCGTATTATGATCCCCAAACGCTTCTCTACTGTCATCCGCGACATTTGGGTACTTCAGCAACGATTACCTAAACGCTTTGGCAAACGCGCTTTCCAATTGCTCTCTCACCCTAAATTTAGAGCTGGCTATGACTTCTTATTAGTTCGCGGACAAATCGAGGGCGGTAAACTATTAGAACTTGCTCAGTGGTGGACGCAATTCCAGCACGCTGACAACGACAAACAACGAAAGCTCCTCAACGAGTTACGTCGTACAGAAAGCTCCGGAAACAACAACAAACGCAGAAAGCGCAGGCCACCGAAGAGAGCACCAGATGCATAAAGAACATGTATATATTGGCGTAGGCAGTAATTTAGGCGACTCACACGACACCGTACGCCAAGCCTTTGATGCGCTCAATGAGCTACCCTATACTCGTTTGCTCACATCTTCATCGCTGTACAGCAGTAAACCCATGGGGCCTCAAAACCAGCCCGATTATGTCAATGCCGTGAGCTTGATAGAGACCGGCCTAGAGCCCGAAGAGTTACTGACCCTATTGCAAGACATTGAACTCAATTTCGGGCGAGAGCGCAAAGGTGAGCGCTGGGGCGCAAGAACGTTAGATTTAGATATTTTGATGTTCGGTAGCAAACAGATCTCCAGCGAGCGTCTAACTGTGCCTCATGTTGGCATGGCTCAAAGAGAGTTTGTATTGGTACCTTTGTTCGAGATTGCACAAACTATGGTCATGCCCGATGGCAAGCCAATATCGCAGTGGGTAGCAAAATGTTGTCTCGATGGTTTAAAACGCCTCCGCCCTTCCAATTAGCAGCAAAATCCGTATAGTTCGCGACACGATAGTTCATCTTAGGTAGGTGCCATGAAAAAAGTTACGGTTTCCAGCTTGTTGAAGAAAAAGCAAGCAGGTGAAAAAATCACATCACTAACCGCATACGACGCTAGTTTCGCCAAAATGTTCGACGAGCAAGGTATCGACGCTATGCTCATCGGTGATTCATTAGGCATGGTACTTCAAGGGCAAGACGACACTTTACCTGTTACTGTAGACGATGTTGCCTACCATACGCGCAGCGTACGTCGTGGAACATCAAGAGCATTTGTACTAGCTGATATGCCATTCATGAGCTACGCCACACCAGAGCAAACTTACGCCAACGCTGCTACTTTAATGGCCGCAGGTGCGAGTATGGTTAAACTAGAAGGCGGTAGCTGGTTAGGTGA
Organism: Alteromonadaceae bacterium; assembly: GCA_027013165.1. Classification (GTDB taxonomy): domain Bacteria; phylum Pseudomonadota; class Gammaproteobacteria; order Enterobacterales; family Alteromonadaceae; genus Alteromonas. The sequence goes on along the minus strand of JALUXV010000219.1, from coordinate 8,511 downwards.
TACCATTTCAGGGCTAAATCAACGAGGCGTGCCTGTATGTGGCCATCTTGGCTTAACACCTCAATCGGTTCACGTGTTTGGTGGCTTTAAAGTACAAGGAAGGGAAGCAAGCCAAGCAGAACACTTATTAGCTGAGGCACAAGCACTAGAAAAAGCAGGTATTCAACTACTTGTTCTCGAATGTGTACCTTCTAGCTTAGGTAAGACTATTAGTGAGGCACTGACAATTCCCGTTATTGGTATTGGTGCAGGTAAAGACACTGATGGGCAAATATTAGTTATGCACGACATGTTTGGCATTAGCGCCAACTACATGCCTAAATTTTCGAAGAACTATCTTAAAGAAACGGGCGACATGCGTGAAGCCGTCAGCAAATACATAAGCGAAGTACAAGATGGAACCTTCCCTTCAGCTGAGCACAGCTTTGAGTAAATAGAAAGGTTAGCTATGCAAGTAGTATCGAGTATCTGTGCCCTTCGCACGCTTATTGGGCAGTGGAAACAAGCAGGTGAGTCTGTTGGATTCGTGCCTACTATGGGTAATTTACACCGAGGTCATTTATCTCTGGTCGGGCGCGCGAAAGAAAATACACAAAAAGTCATTGTGAGTATTTTCGTAAACCCCATGCAGTTTGGAGAAAATGAAGATCTCGACGCATACCCACGCACGTTGGAAGAAGATAAAGCTAAGCTTATCGAAGCTGGTGCTGATGCGGTTTTTCTTCCCAGAGTTGAGGATATGTATCCGGGTGGTTTAAAACAGCAAACCTTTGTGGAAGTGCCAGATATTTCTCACGTTCTTTGTGGTGCAAGCCGTCCTGGGCATTTTAGAGGCGTAGCAACCGTTGTTACTAAGTTATTCAATATGGTGCAACCCAATGCTGCGTTTTTTGGTGAAAAAGACTTCCAGCAACTGCAAGTGATCCGCACTTTGGTGCAAGACCTTTCTATGCCCATCACCATCCATGGTATTCCAACGGCCAGAGAAGACTCAGGGCTGGCGATGAGCTCTAGAAATGGGTATCTGAGTGAGAGTGAAAAACAAATCGCTCCAGAGCTCTATGCAGCCATGTGTGCATTAGGGGAATCTCTTAAACAAGGTGAGCAAGGGTTCACTGAGCTAGCACAGAAAACAGCGCGGCGCCTCAATGAAACGGGTTTTGCCACCGATTATGTCAAAATAGTCAATGCTAAAACGCTAAAACCTGCCACACACGGTGATACTGCACTGGTCATTTTAATTGCAGCTTATCTTGGTACTACTCGTCTTATTGATAATTTGCCGGTTAACCTTTAAACATAAAAATGCCTAAGTACCTAGTGACGCTAAGTACTTAGGCGCTCAATCGTTCTGAACGCTTTTCTGTTTCTAAAACAAGGTCATTCCACAAAGCGGTTTGTGTAGCAATTAGGTGTTGCTCTGCCAAAATCGCTGCCAAGTCATTATGACTGGTTAAAGGATTAGCTAATACTACCCGAAATACGGTAATACATTGACCTGGATAATCTTCCGCTTCCAATCGCGTACGAGATACAAAAGATTTACCCGCTTCACGCTGCTGTTTCTGCACTGAAACAACCAGTCGGTCTATTTTTTCGTTCATTTCCTTGCACGTGTCGGCATCTGAGTTAGCCATCAATTGCTGTAGTGCAGCAGGAACAACGCGATAAGTCAGCAAGGAAAGTGTAGGTGATGTAGTGAGTTCAAAGTCAGGGTGACGACTAATCATATCAGCGAACGCTTTTGCCTTTTCGATACTTCTATCGATAAGCAATTCATATCCTCGACGGCCAAATATATGCAGTGCGGAATACACCATCATTGCCATACCGTTTCGAGAACCTTCGAGGGTTGTTGCACCTAAGTCTTTAGAGCCGGCACGAAGAATATACTGAGCATGGTGACGTACCGCATTAGCATCTTCAGGGTTCTTAAACAGTGCCATGCCTGCCCCCATAGGCACGTACATTTGTTTGTGTGCGTCTATGGTTACTGAATCTGCGCGTTCAATACCTTTGAGCTTGTAACCATTTTGCGACGAAAATAGTGTAGCTCCCCCCCACGCGGCGTCGACGTGGAACCAACAGCCTAACTCTTCGGCAACATCGGCGAGTTCGTCAAGCGGGTCTATATGACCAGTTTCGGTAGTGCCACCAACGCCAACAATAGCAAGTAACTTATTGCCCTGATCTGCGTATTGCTTACCCACTTGCAAAGCTTTTTCAGGATCTAAGGTTTGTCTAGGTGCTGGTAGGGTGATTAATTGCTCCCGCCCAATGCCTAGTACGTCCACAGCTTTTGATAAGGAGTAATGGCCTCGCTTACTGCAAAGCACACCAAGATTATTGATACCGTAATGGCGATATGCCGCTGCCAATCCTGCTTTTGCAACCCCAGAGAACCCCGGAGCTGGGCCCAGACATTTATTTCTTGCCACCCATAATGCTGTAATATTCGCGATAGTGCCGCCTGAGCAGAATGCTCCTAGCGCATGGCGAGAGCTGTGCAAATAGTCTTCATAGAAAGCGTCTGACTGGTCGTAAATCAAATTATGCATCATGCCAAGCACTTGGCGTTCTAAGGGCGTGAAAGCTTTAGAGGTTTCGATTTTAACCAGGTTTTGATTTAGCCCTACCATCAACTTAGATAAAGGCAAATGGAAATAGGGTAGCGCAGAGGTCATATGACCAATGAAGGTGGGTGAGTACGTATTGACTGAATGAGCAACTAACTTGTTAAGTAAGCTTTCAGCATGGGTTGAAACGAACTCTGGAGATTCAGGCACAAACGCATCCGCGAAGTCTTTTTCAACTTCCTCCAATGACGTTTTTTTAGTCACAACATGCTGAGACAAAAAATCTAAAATATTGTCTGATAAATGCTGCTCTATTTGCGCTAACTTTGAGTCTTTGTGCTCTGGTTTAGTAAATACCCTAAACAAGTGCTCCAGACTGACCTGAGCTTCACCCACTCACACACCTCATCAATATAAAGAATGGACACTTAGCGTAAAGCATGAATTCCACGATAAAACCCAGAATACTGCCAATTTGAAACTTAACACATTCATTTGGGAGTGGCGAACTTTACCTCAGATTAACAGTCTCGCCAAGATATAAACATGCGTTTGATTATTCCCTTTTGATCTGTCTCTCGCCTTTTTTATTGCTCGCCAGATCCAAACCAGCCTAGTACACGAAAAACGCCAATACCAGTATTTAGTGAGGAAATCGCTTTTACGATCAGGTGCTATACTAAAATTTCAAGCACATTACATTAAGTTAAGGCTTAGGGTCATGCCGATAAGAGAAATACGAGAGAACTTTGCCGTTGACGACATCGTGCCCTACTTTCAACCCATCATTGATTTGGAAAGCCAAAGAGTATGGCGTTACGAATGTTTGGCGAGATTAATCACCTCTGGCGATAAAACGTTTTTGCCCAGTGAATTCCTGTATTTGATTGAGCGCGAACAACACATCCACGCATTAACAGAGGCTATGTTTTGCCAGTCTGCACAATACTTCCACGACGTAAACGTTCCATGGAGTATCAACATTAGTGCAACTGATCTTCAAAATCAGTCGCTTACGAAAACCCTTATCACCCATCTAGCGAACTACCCCAACCCTTCTCGGGTGAGTATTGAAATTAGTGCATCAAGTGCTATGGATCACCCAGAAGCATTGCATATGTTCGTTGAGCAAAGTCTGCATGCAGGCATTGGAGTATTTATTGACAATGTAGGTACTAAGCCAGGGAACATTAACGCCCTACTCAAGTTGCCCATTCGCGGCATAAAGCTTGCCGGAGGACTTATTCATCATTACCAAGAAGACAATGGTGTAAGAGAGTACGTTGATTATATGCTGGCACTGTGCACTAAAAAAGACATCAGTGTAGTAGCCGAACACATCGAAACCACGAGTTTATTGGAATGCGTGAATAACCTGCGTATTCGCTATGCGCAAGGCTATGTGTTTAGTCCACCAGCACCAACGTCTTTACACCACTAAACGAGTATTGGCGTGTTCAGGTTAGATGAACACGCCAGCATGCTTGCCCACTTGAAGAATACTTTCGCTCGAAGGGCGTCATGGGGTTTGTAGTATCGATAGACTTAACAACGCCGTGTAAACCATAGTGGGTGGCGGCCTGAGCGAACTCCTCTACATATATCTGCCAATTGCTGCGCACTTCCAAATCTTGGCATATCGCCATTAAATCAGGCATAGCAGCACTAGCATGCCAACGCTTCTGTATCTGAGTCTTCTTTGGATAGGGATTGGGATACAACAGGAAGTGTTGCTTTACTTGCCACTTATGTTGATTAACCAACCGCCAAAAATCATTTACGTCAGCCCGAATAACCCGGTAATTGTCTTGTCCTGCGCTGTAGTGCGCGTGTTTACCCACGCGAAGTTCAGATTTATCTAAGCCAATAACCCGGCAATCTGGATTTTCTCTTGCTAAATTAGCGGTGCTCTCGCCCACTCCACAGCAAGAATCCAAAATAATCTCTCCACTACCTGATGCAAGCCACTCACTAGCTTCATCAAAGGCCGCTTGGGTATGCTCACCGATAGGACGCTGATTTACCGAATTTTTGTATTTTTCCACTAGGGCGTCCAACTTATCGTTAACGCCTATTTGATTAGTGGTTATCGCTCTAGAATTGCCCTTGGACATTAACTGCGAATTCCTTTGCCTGTTTTTAACAGGTAATAAGCCACACTGAACAGTAGGCCATTAAACCCAACCAACAGTGCAAGAGATACGCCTACATTCACATCTGACACACCCAAAAACCCGTAGCGGAAGCCATTTACCATGTAAACAATGGGGTTAGCTTTACTCACCCACTGCCAAAACTCTGGTAGTAATGTGAGTGAATAAAACACGCCGCCCAAATAGGTCAACGGCGTAAGTACGAACGTGGGTACCACACTAATATCGTCAAAGGTTTTCGCGAATATCGCATTAATTAAGCCTGCGGTAGCAAACAAAATGGCTGTTAGCAGTAATGTAATAGCAATAACACCAATGTTATGAATTCGAACATCCACAAACAACAGTGATACCAAGGTAACAATAATGCCAATAAGTACTGCTCGGGCTACGCCGCCACCAACGTATCCCATAATAATCACCGATGTAGGTACGGGCGATACGAGTAACTCTTCAATATTTCGTTGAAACTTAGCACTAAAAAACGACGACGACACATTTGCATAGGAGTTGGTAATCACCGACATCATGATCAACCCCGGTACGATAAACTCCATGTAGCTGAAACCACCCATTTGGCCAATACGCTCACCAATCAGGCTTCCAAATATCACAAAGTACAAGCTCATGGTAATCGCTGGAGGCACTAAAGTTTGCACCCAAATGCGCAAAAATCGCGTGCACTCTTTTATCCAAATAGTGGTTAATGCCACTGAATTTTGTTGTAGCCAGTTTGCTTTTGCTGGCGCAGTAGACGACTGTTCTGAAGACATAATGATTTACCCTTGCTGTTCTGCCGATTCAACCAAACGAACGAACAATTCTTCCAGTCGATTTGATTTATTACGCATGCTCAATACTTGAATGTTTTGCTCTGACAATTGAGTGAATACTGGGTTAAGCCCTTCCTCTTTCTCAACATCGACTTCCAATGTGTGTTCGTCGAGCAAGCGATACTCAAACCCTTCAAGTACTGGCGCGCTACTATTCCCAGCAATATCTAACACAAAGGTTTCAATACTCAGCTTTGCTAACAGCGCTTTCATGCTGGTGTTTTCGACAATCGTCCCTTTGTTAATAATCGCAATATTACGACACAACATTTCAGCCTCTTCGAGGTAATGTGTTGTCAAAATAATTGTAATACCTTGCTCGTTGATTTCTTTGAGAAATTGCCACATTGCTCGGCGAATCTCGATGTCTACACCTGCGGTGGGTTCATCTAAGATCAGCAACTTTGGCTCATGCATTAACGCCCTTGCAATCATAAGCCTACGCTTCATACCGCCCGAAAGTTCTCTTGCACGGGCATCGCGTTTTTCCCACAAATCTAACTGCGCAAGGTACTTTTTTGCACGCTCCTTAGCGACAGAACGGGGCACACCGTAATAGCCAGCCTGATTCAACACAATTTGCATAACCGTTTCAAACTGGTTGAAGTTAAATTCTTGAGGAACTAACCCAATACAAGATTTAGCTAACTCTTTTTGCGACACTAAATCGTAACCAAATACAGAAACTTCGCCCTGTGATTGATTCACTAGCGAGCTAATAATTCCTATGGTAGTAGATTTACCCGCGCCGTTCGGCCCAAGTAATGCGAAGAAGTCCCCTTCTTGCACGGTAAGATCAACACCTTTTAGTGCCTGAACTCCGCCTTTGTAGGTTTTGGTTAACCCTTTTATATCCAACGCATTCATTTTTTGCCTGCTTTTGAGTGTTTTCGATAATCTTCTATGGTGTGAAAAGGGAACATGTACCCTGTGTTACCACGATGGCTCATTCTCAATACCGAAGGTAAAAGAAAACAAGTGTATCACGTCCGTTCAGAGGAAAACGGGGTGATGGTTTGCAGAATTGCAACATGTAGGAGAAGTGTTGGCGATAACGGGTAATTTCAAGATGAAAGCCAAAATATAATAATAACAGAAGGGTGATGAGTTACTTGCCCTAAGTGGGGGAGCTCAGGGCAAGCAAGAATGGTCGACAATACGTGCGTGATACCTAGGTGCAAGAGTACTGGGCTTATTGCTCCTGAGTTAATGCCAGCTGTGCCGCCGGACGAATTTCCATTTCAACTTTTCTGTCGAAGAAATTACCTTCAAAGGTATCAGTCTTACTGTATTGCTCACCCACCGCGATAACATCGATTTGCGAACCATCTACCCCTTTGGCTTCAAGATAGCTCTTCACACTTAGCGCCCGCTGCATGGATAATGCTTGATTAAACTGAGTATCACCACGTTGATCGGCATGCCCCGTCAAGCGAATTGTTAACGACGCATTGTTGCCAAGTGCATGAGCAATGAGATCCAATTGAGGCTCAAACGCAGGCTCCACTTCTACTGATCCAGTTTTAAACTGCACATTACTCAATAGTGTAGGAATGCTTGCCTCTACCATATTAGCTTGTTGATGGGTAACTCGCGCCATTTCAAGGGCAGCTGATTGATTGTCAAACGCTTGTTGTAAAGCGTACAGCTCAGCGTTCTTTTCGTTAAGGCTAGCGTTCATTACAGTAAGCGTTTGTGTTGTGGCGGTATCTTTGCCAATAAGTGCTCCGACTGTACCTGCTACGATAGCTCCCAATGGACCTGCCACAGCCGCACCAATCAGAACACCGCTTCCAAAGCCTATTGCCGTTGCTTTCTCGGCATCTTGCTTAACATTATCAGATGTTGCAAATGCAGAAGCAGAACTCGTTATGAATAAAGAAAGTGCGATAGCTTTTGTAATACGTTTAGTGTTGTTCATTGTAAATTCCTTCGAATGTATTGGTATTAAGACTTATCAAACATATCGCTGTGCAGTTGTGTGATTATGTTTGGTAGGTTCATTAAACAAAGGCAAAAGGGCAAAGCAACGACAACAAAAAGGCAAAGCCATGAAATTTAATGGCAAATGTGGCGAAAAAGGGGCAGTCTTGGGGATTTTATGCCGAACTTAAGACGGCGAATAAAGACCAAGGTATAGTACCAACAAATTGACTATGAGACGCCACCATGCCAAGAACAATAGCACTAGTAGAAGACGATCCGGCGATTCGAGAAAACTATATTGTTGCACTTAAAGCCCAAGGCTACTCGGTAAATGCTTACGAGGATAGACCATCAGCATCCGCAGCCTTTGATTCCAAATTGCCCGACTTAGCCATCATTGATATTGGTCTTAAAGAAGAAATTGAAGGTGGTTTTTTGTTGTGTCAACAATTGCGCCGACTATCTGAAACACTGCCCATCATATTTTTTACCGCGAGAGATAACGACGTTGATACCATCAGCGGGCTGCGCATGGGGGCCGATGATTACCTCACCAAAGATATTAGTATGGCGCACTTGTTAGCCCGTATTGCCGCACTGTTCAGACGCACTGATTTGTTAGCGGCTCCAGTCAAGCAACAAGACGAGATACGAATAAACAAACTTTGTGTAGATGTTTCTCGAATGACGGTCAGTTGGGATGGTGAGCCTGTTGCGTTAACCGTGACAGAATTTTGGATGCTTCATGCACTGATTAAACACCCAGGGCATGTTAAAAGCCGTCAGCAACTTATGGACGAATCACAAATGGTTGTAGACGACACAACAATTACGTCGCACATAAAACGCATGCGCAAAAAGTTTGTGCAACTTGATTCACAGTTCGACCATATCGATACCGTTTATGGTATGGGTTATCGCTGGCAGTAGTTATAGATCATGCGCTTACGCTTTTCCATTCGAGCCCAGTTACTCGTATTGTCACTTTTCCTTTTTACTATCCCTTATTTGGGGTACCAATAC
>JALUXV010000218.1 GCA_027013165.1 Alteromonadaceae bacterium | reverse complement strand
GCTTCGATGGTGACCACAAAAGAATGGGGTTCATAGATTTCCATGTCACCGCGCAGGAAATCACCTTGAACATAGAAATTAATGTCATCAACAACATTACCCAAGCGGGTCAATTTAACGTTCAAATCTACCGACTTTGGATCGATAGGTTGGCCTGCTTTGGTGAGCCAAACGCGAAATTCTGGTGGAACGCCCGTTTCGAAAATTGACAATTCCAAAGCGAAATCACCATCACGCAACATACGTCCCCGATGCGGGCCTTTTTCTGGTTCAGCCTGTTCAGCAGCGGGCGCAGATGATGCCATTACCGGAAGGCTGACTAAGCCTAAGCTGAGATTCATTAACATCGCCAAACTCATTGACGAAAGGATTTTATTGTTTTTCATAATTTGTCTCACTGAGATAGGGATGTACCGGTCAGGCGTTGAATTTCAATATGCTGTAAATGCAGGCTTTCAAACGCTTCAAGCAACTGGGTTTGCGCACTGAGTAATTCCCGACGCACGCCGCTGTATTGGTTGTAACTAAGTTGGCCTCTTTCAAAAGCATTATTTGCTTCTGATAAGGCAGTTTCCAACGTGGGCACAATGTCTGTTTGCACGGTGTGTATCACGTGCTGTGAATGCGCCATTTCCTGTAGCAGTACATAAAGTTGTGCGTCCAATGATTGCATTAACGCAGTTTTTTCGCTGGCTAATACATCCTGCTCGGCTTGCAGAGCTGCAATCATCCCGGCATTGCGGTTGCTGTCTCCCCACGGAATGGAAATCCCGGCAACCAAACCAAAATCATCGGTCGCTTCATAGCGGCGTAGTCCGGCTGTGAACTGCCATTGGGGTTTAGCTTCTATTCGTGCCAGCTCCATTTGAGACTGGGCGATACGCTGGGCGCTAACGAACTGTTGTAAGCGAGGATTTTGCTTTAGCAGCGCCAGTTGGCTTTCAACCGATGGAACAGTCGGTACGCTGAGCAAATTGCCGTTCAGATGATAGTTCTGAGCAGGGTTACCCCACAGAGAGGCCAGTTGATACTGACTGGCTTTGAGTTCATGTTCCACGTCTTCTACGGCCAATTCCCGGCGTGTCAGTTCTGCTTTTGCCAGTTGTACCTCAACACTTGAACTCTTGCCTGCATTCACTCGCCTGGCTATAGCTTCTACCACTTCCTCTGCCTGAGTTGCGGCCATCTGATTGAGCTTAAGACGCTCTTGCTTAACCAGAATATCGATATAGTGCTTGGCCACCAATGCAGACAAATCGAGTGCTTTAATCTGCTTTTCAAGTACCAGTTTTGCGGCTTCACTTTTTGCGACACTGACTCGACTATCGATTAGTTCCTGCTGTAACAACCACGAATAGGTCAAGGTAGATTCCATGTTTTTAAGAGCACTGTTCTCACCTGTACCCATCGCATCTTCAATCATCAGACCAATTTGGGGACGTACACCTACACCAGCTTGCTGAATACGCCCCTGCCAAACCTGCTCCTGTGACACGAAAGCCTTTAATTCCGGGTGATTCTTTAAGGTCATCATCACGGCTTCAGGTAGGCTGATAACCTCTGACGTTTCCTCTGATGCGGCTGTCGCTGATAAGAGTAAACCAACTCCGGCAAGCACAGCAGAAAACCGATAGCCAATCGGTTTTTTAGTCTTGCGTTTACAAAGAATATCTTTCATTCCCAGTCCTTATTTATTGGGTAAAAGCTAATGGGTGAAAAAGGTTTCGATAATGTGGTGGAGACTATCAACCGTAGAAGCGGTTAACAGAGGCGCAGAAGCAAACAATATGATTGCAAAGCCCATTGCTAGTCGGGACGAAGACATCACCGGGCTAATAAGGCTTTGCACGCGCACACTGGTTTGATCATTGCCGAAGTAGCTCGTTTGCAAGCCATCGCAGCCCATATTGTTGTGCATTGAGTCTACGCTTCGCTGCATGCGTGCGACATTAATCAAGGTTTGAGCGACATCTAAATTGTCATATTCCTTGGTCACCGCACTATCTGCCATCTGCTCGGTCAATAAAGTAAATTGCTTGATAAGTTCACGCGTCGCAGTAGCAGGGAAAAAAGCCGCAAATGTCGCAAAGACAACTTTGTACATGGGATCACGCGCTTCAACATGAGCCATTTCATGGCGGATGATGATATCCAATTCCTGCTCATTAACCCGTTCTTTGAGCGCGGCAGTAACATAGATTTTCGGCGACAGCAGCCCAGTGGTAAAGGCTGCCGGTATTGGCAGCGGTAACGAATAATACCCCTGCTTACCGTTAATATGCTGTAATTTGATATCAGATAAGCCAATCAAATCTGCCATCGCTGATGATTGCTTTCTACGAATATAAACGGTTCTTGTCACTGACCAGAGCAAATATGCAGAGGCTGATAACAAGGTAACAGCATGCCAACTGGTGAAACTAAAAATATCGACGTGGTGCCAGTGCGCAAACTCGTTTAGCCAAGCTGCGGGGAAGATGTCTTGCTGCCTCGGCCAGAAAAATCCTACGCAACTGATTGCGATCCACCACGGCGCAGTTACCAATGACCACAAGATGACTTTGCGAATCCCAAAGGTGAATTGTGCTATTCGGTGAAGAGTGAATGGTGAAATAACGGCAATGAAAACCACACTGATAGCAAATGCCAGCACAGCAATGCTCAGTAAATTCAGTGTTATTGCCAGATTTCCCACCAACATGTTCGTTAGTTCCCTTTGCGCAACTTGCGTTGTTGTTCTATCAACTGTTCCAGCTTATCAAGTTGGGCATCATCCAGATTGGCAGAGGCCGAGCTGAATGCAGCAATCAGGCTATGCTCACCGTCTTCAACAAAATCGCTGGTCACGTTGGTGATAAGCGTCGCTATCAATGCTTCCCTGTCTACTTTTGCCCGGTAACAATAGGCGTGCCCCTGTTTGGTTCGGCTCAACAAACCTTTTTTAAACAAGCGATCCAAGGTGCTCTGAATGGTATTGAGTGAATTCCCACGAGACTGCCCAAGCACGACATGTACTTGTTTCGCGTCAGCTTCAGACGCATTCCACAGATACTGCAAAACCTGTTTTTCTAATTCACCTAACTGCATAACATTATTCTCTTTCAATAATGGTGCTATAGTGACAAAACAAAAACCGATAGGCAATCGGTTTTTTGAGATGGAGGTGATATGGGTTGGTTAATTACAAAGTATTTGGTGACTGCGGCAGTCGTCGTCGCTGCTTCAGAAGTCGCAAAGCGCAGTGATAAGCTAGGCGCACTAATTGTGGCACTCCCGATGGTAACCATTCTAGCCATGATCTGGCTGTACGTTGAAAAGCAACCGATGGAAAAGATAGCCAACCATGCTTGGTATACTTTCTGGTACGCTGTGCCTACATTACCAATGTTTCTGATCTTCCCATCACTTCTTCATCGCTTTGGCTTTTGGCCGGCACTAGCGATGAGTGCAGGGATCACCGTAGTGTGTTTTGGGCTACTTGCACTTGTTCTCAAGCTAATTGGTATTAATCTGATACCTTAACTTATTACGTGGATTGGCATTGATTTTACATTTTTAATGTCTACTTTTGGCACATAGTCACCTTTAACATGCATTAACAGTAACAAGTCGTTATCGCAGGGCTTAACTATTCTCGCGTATAATAGTCGGTGCTATGCACATTCTACTTTTTCATCTGCGAATCTGTGTGGTGTTGCTATCAGATTCTGTAGTTCGTATAGTTTTTCCTGATATCGTTTTATTAGCTGTTTTTTAAAATCAGTACTTGCCTGAAGTTTGTACTTGCACATCTTTCGCTCAAGAATTCTGCGGTTATTGTCAGTCAGCAAATATACTGCTTTTCCAATTCCTTCTCGCCGAATTAATTCAAAAACCGACTTGGGCATACCATCAAGGATGAGCGGATCGTAAAACGTAACGCCTTGAAACGCATACTTTTGGGTGTGTAATTCACTAAGCCTGAACATTGACTTTCTTCCTCTGGCGTTAGGTTTGTGGAGTTTTTCTAATCTTGTGTACTGACTATAACCATTGAACATACCACCTTGTTCAAAAGCCTTGTCATAAAACTTCACTGGGCATCCATTGCCAGCGCCATACTGAAAGCCGCTATACAGACATGATACATCATCTATAAAACTCTCAAACGTGGTGCGATAAGCGTAATCTACAATAAGGTGTTCGAACGCCAGGTTGGGAATATCAAGTGTGTAATCAACACGAGTGACTTTGCTGTTGGAAATACACATGTCGTAATCACTTTTACCTACCATTTGTCTGATATCATTAAATACTGCAATGGCATTGGCTAGACCTACAGTGTTGGGATTGAACTGAACACGAACACGATTCTGCCTTTCATTGAGCCCAAATAAATATATGGAGAAAGCTCCATTACTAAAAGTTGCTGTTATGCATTTCCGATATTTGTGACTTCCAACCTCGTCATTTGTTAATTGCTTTAACTTATACTGCCTATCCGCCGTTCTGATCTGTTGAAGACGGTATAACGATTTTGTGGCATTTTCTGAGAAGGGAATTGTGAACGAAAGCATGTCGATTGATGGACTTCCATACAGACAAGGGTTATCCAATAAGTTAGTTAAGATATATGAGCTTTGTTCTAAATCATGTTTCATAACAACAGCTTCCTAAATAAAATAATACAGTGTTCATAAGGAAATTATTATTAGCCAGTACAATAAGCAGGTAATTTTGAAATAATCGCTCCCCTCAGTCCCCTCACTACCTTCAGTTCAAGAGTGTTAAACAAAGCTATGCTTAGTGAGGGTTGTGAGGGGACTGGGTTTAATTAACTGCTAGTACTTGACTCCCTTCAAGACACTGAGCGCGTCATCAAACGTATATGAATCACTCAAACACCATTCAAAGCTGTCAGCCCTTCGAGTTTGACGTTGGTTGATTATCCCTAAGCTTTCTAGAAGATGCAGTACCTCATTGACAAAGACACTGTTTTTGGGAACTGTTGACCACCCCGAGAGGTAGATATCTCTCGTAGTCCATTTCTCTGCGCTTTTTAACGATAATTTTTCTAAAATCCTTATTGCGGTTGATGACAATAAAAGTCGCTGTCTATTCAGCATGCGAGATCTTTCAACTTCAATCTCATCAATGAACCTTTTTGCATCCAAATAGGTCTCTTTCTTAATTGAAATCATAGGTTTTTTCCCCACAAAACTTTCTTCAGACAGTTGCATGACTTCTAGTGCCAAAGCGACACTGAGTACCTTATCTGACAACCCATTCTCAAATTCTTCACGACTCATATCAGGAGAAAAGTAAACTGATAACCTCTCTGATTTTAACTTTTAAAGCAGTGCAAGTTTTTTATTCAAGGCTAAGATTTCTGAGCTGGAATGCTCATTGAGCTCAGCAGTAAATTCTCCATCCATAAGAGGAAACATATCGAAATCAAGAATGATATCTATATCGTCTGTATTGACTACGTTTAGGGTTTCAGGTTCTGACAAGGCGAAGTTCGCAAAGCTTTGATAGTCAATGGCCCCAAACATGGTAAGAAAGGAATCGGCTGAAGACTTATCTTTGCCAATAAGTTCTTTTTGGATCGATAGACTATTACCTCTTAAGCTATTTGCAATTTCGATGGAAGTTGGGCTTCTCCTTTGAATACTTGATATCAGTGCAGCTAGACTGTGATGCACAATTGACAAACCATTTGCACTAAATTTGTGTGCTAGAGCTACTTGAGAAGGATCATTGGTTGCGCAATGAATTCGTTGTTCATACTGGTTTAAGTCATCGTGGCTCAATGATATGAATTCATTTTTGGCTTGCTCTAACGTTTCTAGGGCGACCGTATCTTTGTTTTTTCTAGCAAGACGAATATTCTTTCTGAGTTCGTTTAGCACTTCTCCTTGTTGCATCTGGCTATACTTTTTATAAAACTCCTCTTGCTTTTCTTGATGGAAATAACTGGTCTGCTTAGATGCCTGGAGTAATTCAAATGTATCCAAAATAGTTCTGAATGCCGGCTCTGCTGAATGCAGGTTTGATGTAACGAAGAGTGTATTTAACGGTTTTAATGAGTAATTACCAATTCTCTTTGTATCAATACCGTGAAAGTGAGACGAAATCACTGATAACTTTAATAAATTAAAAAATGTCGCGGTTCCATCACTATAGTCGTGAACTAAATCAGGACATAAAGATGGTGCTTGTGTGATTGAGGCATCTACCGTATGGATCGGAAGTGTGTGATGTTCTCCCACAAAAGCTGATTTATCTCTTTCGTAACGAAGAGTATTTTTCAGGAATTTAAAGTGCCCAGCATCTTTATCAATGTTTATTAAGATTGAAGACTCAATTTTTAATTTATCAATGAAATGGTCGTTCTTTTCAACAAGACTCGTTAGTGCCGCCTCTAGGTCTGCTTTGTGTTTACTCTCGAAACCGTATAGAGCTACATAACAACGAATGCCTTCATGCTTTTTTTGCATAAAAGCTGAAATGGCCTCAAGTTCAAAAGTACTGTGAATGCCCAAAAACCCATCAAAAATATCAATTCTGACAAGTGTGAGGTTTTGACGGTCTTTAGGTTCAACCCGCAGCTGTACACCTTCACACTTATCAATTTTATTAAAAAGTCCTTTGAGTCTTCGTCCTTCTGCGAGACATGTATATACATTGTTTTTCTCTCCATGAGGTTTAATACGCAATGTTCCGGCGCCAGTGGGAACATATTTAATTGCTTTTCTAATAGCCATGCTAACTGGCATTTTTGAAGGAAATACTCCGATAGATTTTGGTTGTGATCGCATAACTTTCTCCTAAAGATGTTACTTCAGAGTTCAATTTAGCATTCACGACCAGTTAGTTATCTTTATCCTATCTCGCGGAACGTGTATTTTAGATTATGGTTTATTAGCCTGTTTATGTTTCCGTGTATGGGGATGGTGGTTTATTGAAAAAGCATTTTAAAACAAAATCTTGAAGGTGTGTTGATAAATGAATAAGTTACAAAAGAGAGCGTTCAAAAAACTTCTATTTTATTCAAGATCTCAAAACGATGAAAAAAATGGTCGCAAATTATCAAGAGGCGCATTTGAGTTTGGCGTATATATCCTTTCATCACTTACAAGAGATGAGTTGAAGCTTGGCGGTTGGAGTCAAAAGTACAATTCACTTGCAGAAATAGGAGACTATTTCGGCGGCTTCTTTGATGGTGAGCCAATGCCCCCGAATAGAGTGGATGAGGCTCTTCTTGAGTTAAGCATAATAGGCTTAATTACTATTGACCGAGTGGAAAACACCTTTGAGGAAAGAGAAAAGTATGGCTTCTCAGGAGGCAAGGAAGCATGGTTTTTGGATGTCGACCTAAAGGCATTCGTAGAGAGTTAGCTTAACAACAGCCCTTTAAGTGAGGTTGTAAAGGTGTACTAAATAGGTCAAAAACAGCGGCAGGAATCTCCTGAAATAGGCGTTACATTGTGGATATGGCTGTGGTCCAGCAGTCACCTATTTCCCACTCAAAAACGCTTATTCAGGAGATTCATATGGATGCACAGTGTCCGTATCAGCTGTATTTGGCTCGATTATCAACCAATAGCAGGCGGTCTATTCAGGCTCAGTTAGAAGGTATTGCTGATGTCATGGGTTGGCCACTTGTTGATTTACCCACCAACCTTGCCGGTGTTGATTATGCACAGGCACTTTCCATTCAAAACACACTTCTACGCGAAGGCCATGCACCACGTAGTATTAACCGCGCTATGATGGCGATACGCGGTGTGGTGAAAGCCGCCGTCATTACCAACCAAGTCGACCAACAACATTATCTCAACCTTCAATCAGTGCCTAAGGTAAAGCATGGCCAGCATGCCGGTACGCCGCTTACTGTCCATCAGGTGCGCAAGCTGTTTCGGCTGCTAGCTCAAAATCGCACACCGCTAGGTCTGCGTAACTATGCCATCTTTGCTGTGATGCTGGGCTGCGGTCTGCGGCGCAGTGAAGTCGCTGACTTAAACATTGGGCACTATGACAGAGAAAAGCGCACACTGTTTGTGGCGCAAGGCAAAGGCAATAAGTCACGAACTGTGTATCTGCCTGACTGGGCGCAAGTAACCATCGAAGATTGGGTGGAAGCGCGCACTGACGAGTCTGGCTACCTATTTTGCACGGTAAAACGTGGTGGCCATGCGCATACTGGTAACCCTATTAATGGCGAATTGGTTTACTCGCTTGTTAAACGGTATTTCAAAGAGCTAGGTTTACCCACCGTAACACCACATGACTTACGCCGTACTTACATTACCCGATTACTAGACCAAGGCGCAGATCTTAATACGGTAAGACAAATGGCAGGGCATTCGGACATCTCAACCACCGTTATCTACGACAAGCGCGATGACAAAACCATGCGCAAAGCAGCAGATGAACTTAACTATGGTGAATCAGGGCTGCCGCTATGACATCGCGTAATATGGTATCCAGCGCATTGCCTGCACTAGGCTCAAAGCTGGCATTGCGATTGTTAGAAGTCACACCATCACACGTTGATTTTGACTGGCCTGCTACATTGCCTAAAGTGATAGACAAACATGTCCGGCTAGCCAAGACGTTGAAGAAGCAGGACGTTAAAAAGGTGCTGTTATCAAGTCTTACTCTGTCTCCAGAAGAGCTGCGGTTATCCAGAAACGTCGATAAGGTGTGTGAGCTGTTTGGCCTAGCGCATCCATGCGGCGAGATAATACTGTTCACGATGCTTTTATCCATCAATGAGGGCTTTGCGAAGCTTTACTCAGACATGGAATTCACCGTCCAGCGTCTGACTAACCAGCGCATCTTATGCCACATGTTCGAGTCGCGTATCGAAGCATTGCATGATGCTCAGGCAAAGCTTTTTGAGCTCGGTTTTGTCGATAGTATGGACATCGATAATCTATCAACTCTGGGTCTGCCGTACTTTCTGCGTAACGCGTTACTGACGACAACGATAAGCACAAAAGAGCAGTTGTTAGCGCCACTGATGACGAGCAGCCCAAACGCACAGTTCGGGCTTAAAGGCTTTGCGCATATCAATCATGAATTGGTGAGCGATTACCTACATGCCGCAATTGATAAACAGGTATCGGGTGTTTCGCTTCTGCTTTACGGTGAAAGCGGCAATGGTAAAACCGAGTTTGCCCGAACACTCGCAAAAGTGACTCACCGTCAGCTTATTGAGGTACGTGCAAAAGACACCAAACAGACGTCTACGCAGAACGAATTAGGCTTTCCATTTGCCAGTGACGAAAGGTTGCAAAGCCTAAAACTATTGCAAACCTTATTGGGCGATAACAGCAATGCCATGTTGTTAATTGATGAATGTGAAAGTTTGTTCGACCAAGCCGATACCCGATATACCAAAGAACGGCTTCAGCGGTTTATTGAGCAGACCCAAGTGCCGTGCATCTGGATAACGAATTATATCAACTGGCTAGAGCCGAGCTACATTCGCAGGTTTAAACTGGTGATGGAAGTCACCGCGCCAACTTCGTCGCAGCTTGAAGCCATTATCCAAAAATCGAGTACAGGCTTGCGTCTGTCCAAGGCGTTCAAACATCAATGGGCAAAAACGGATAACCTCACTCCAGCGGTTATCGACAATGCTTGTCATGTTGCCCATTTGGTTAATCACTCAGGTAGTGATGCCGAAAAAACGGTATCTGAAGTGGCCGAGAACACCTTAATCGCATCTGGCTTATTGGAATCTGTTCCGCAATACCAAGGTGAAATGCCATTTGATCTCAGCTTTCTTAACATCAAAGGCCCCAAGTCGCGAATGCGCGACATCGACAATGCGATTAAATGCGATGCGCCCATTCGTGTATTGCTCACCGGGCCACCCGGCACAGGCAAAACGGCATTTGCCCATCATCTTGCCGAGGTGCACGACAAAACCATAATCCGTGTCTCGGCATCTGATGTCCTGAGCAAATACGTAGGCGAAAGCGAACAACAGGTTTCAGAGCTGTTCTACCGCGCCCATCGCGAACAGGCAATCTTGTTGCTGGATGAAGTCGATAGTCTATTGGCCAGCAGACAGCAGTTAACGGCGCAACATGATGTGCAACTGGTTAATGAACTACTGACACAGCTTGAGTGTAATACGCAGCCAGTGTTTGCTGCCACCAACTACGCAGCAAAGCTAGACCATGCAGTGCTTAGACGCTTTGATATCAAGCTTGAATGCACGTACTTGTCAGTTCAGCAGCTACACAAGCTGTACAAGCAAACGCTTGATATACGCGCTCTCAAGCAGTCTGAGGCCTCTACACTCAGTCAGCTTAAGCATATTACGCCAGGTGATTTGGCTATCGTTGCCAGACACATGCGTTTTAACCCCAAGATGGACCACCGCACACAAGCACTCTCACTGCTTGTTGAGGAAAACCGTCGCAAACAACCTAAAACCCCAATCGGCTTTATAGCCAACTAAACCAACCTAGAAGGTATACAACATGACTACATCAGTATTGAGTTCGCTCAAGGTTATCGCTCGCCCTAAAATCGAGCCAAAGCCACCGGTTCTTGGCAAACGTCTCAGGCTTATTGAAAAGCTGGAACAGCAAAAAGAGATGGCTGTCTGCATGATTGAGAATCGCCGTTTCGAAGCCTTTCGGGATAAGAAAATCAAAAACCCCGAAACAGGCGAAGTTACCGTTCAACGCCGACCTACCACCGTAAGGCCTTGGTATTACGACAGCGACGACCATTATTATCTGGAAGTCAAAGTGAACAATAAACCTATCGACATACAAAAAGGTAAACCTGCCATAGATGTCGGTGAGAAAGTCAAACTGCCTGAGGTGATCGACACCATCATAAAAGCGACAGAGTCCGGCGAGCTGGATGAGTTCCTACTTAAACCTGCTGTGCCGAAGAAGGCCAAATCATAACGTTCTGGGCGCTTGGAGCAGGAACCTAAGCTTTAGGGCCTGCTCAAGCCCCAACTCTACTACCTGATCCAAAAAGAATTCGATAGGCAATGCTCTGGCAAGAGGCTCTCTATTCAATTTGCCTTTAAGTACATCATTGAGAATGTTGTCGTGCCAATGCAAGCAAAATGACTGGCAGTCTTCACCGCTTAGATGGTGATATTCAGGCACATTTTCTGTCTGGCGTTTTATCAACGCAGCTATGGGTTTAGCGACGAATTTTTCATAGGTGTAGTACACCAATGACGTCAATGCAGCATTGTTCTCATAGCCTCTGGTGAAGAGAACTGAATAGGCTGAGCCACTTTTTTCATCGCTATCGTCTTCATACAGGGTCATTTGAATTTCGTGATAGGGATCATCTAGTCCACTCATGGCGTCTTCAAATAGGCTCTGCACGGCACTGTCGACTTCAATTGGTAGGTAAGAAAAGTCATTTATCACGGGTAAACACTCCCATTGTTTGCTTACCCATAAATTAGCGTTTTCAGCTCAAACCCAGCGCCCATAGCGCCCATCAAATTTATTCACATCAAAGGAAAAACTATGCGTATCCATTACGATGGACTGGCTTTGCCAGTCTCAACCAAATTTGCTCATGCTCTCCAAACACTGTTAAACGAAAGGCAAACAGATGCAGAGTCCGTCACGATTAACTTTCGTGACCCAACCTATTCGCCAGAAGCAGGCGGTTTTCATCCAGTCGAGATAAGGCTCGAGCGACAAGGCAACAAATGGCACTTCTGCTACATCACTGATTTTGCCTTTGTAGGTAGTGGACCTTATGGGGAACTGACGAAAGATCTCGACTTTGACTTTCAGTCAGGTGTTTTTCAAAACCTATTCGCCGTGTTTCCAATTGAGCAGGCAACAGACATGTACCAGATATGGGAAGGCAACTTTCTACATTATTGGCTTGAGTTGGAGGCTTTCACGGTAAGTATTTCAGAGTAATGTCACTGCAAATTTAAAAACTGTAAATCCATAACAGGCGCAATGGTGCGCCTTGTTAAAATGGAGAATACAGATAATGCCTCACGAATATAAAGGCCCATATTATGTTCTTGCCGTTGGCGCTCAGCCGGGTATTTACTCAAGTTACGAAGCCGCTTTCAAATACTTAGATGGTTACTCAAAAAATGACATCAAAAAGTATGAAACGAAGGCGAAAGCTAAAGCCGCATTCAGGAAGAGAAGTCGCAGTGACTACGATCCTAATAAGGAATTTACTTGGTCGTATGCGCGGCCAGTTAGGAGGCGCTAAATAGCATAGGGGCAAGGTTTCGGCGGATCAAAAAACTTCTAATATCCGCTGAAACCTTTGTCTTCTATTGAGCCAGTATGCTTCAGATAATTTACAGAAAACTATTCGGTGTATCGGCACTTAGGAAAGCTGGAACATCCCAAGAAAGTATTGCCTGCGTTGGTGCCGCGCTTAGCTTGTCGTTCAACTAATTCGCTGCCACACCTTGGACATGATGCCTGTTGGATCGGCTCTATAATAGGCTCTGCTTGGACATCTTTAATGAGCGACAATAGTTCATTTCCAGAAAGTAGTTCAATAGGCTTGTCAGATGCGAAATCTATTGCCTGTTGGGTGTACTTACCTGAACAGATGACAATAACCTTGTCTGCATTGCTGGCGGTTAATACACCAAACATTTCACGCACGACATTCACACCGACTTTTTGAACTTGCCATTGTTTGCATTGAACGAGTGTGAGTTCATCGCCTTTCCTCAATTCCAGATCTATACCGCCGTCGGCACCAAACCCACCCCCTGTCACTCGGTAACCCTGTCTGCGATAGGCTTCTGCCACTAGTTCTTCAAAGTTGCGCCAATGAAGTTGTCGAATTGTCTCGATGCTTTTCTGGTTATCTAACTGCTTTGCTTTTCGACGAGCATTAAAAAATGAGAATGGAGCAATAAAAAGAATAATCACTGCGAAAAAAGGTGCAGGGACAGCAAGAGCTTTAAACACCATATCAATAAGCTGATTATTGGTTTCGATAGAAGGTAGCACGTGGCCCATTGCGAGATAGACAATAACTGCCGTTATCACGGAAACCCACCATGGCGCTTGAAATAGAAGGTCGGTAAACGTCGTGCTTTTTCTTGGCATAATCAAACATCCTTGTTGAATAACCTCGACATCATAGCTCAGGCAATGCCTTGATTGGGTATTAATTTCAATCGTGTAGTATTGTCTTAGAGCGCGATTTTAATTCTAGAGTATAAGGTGAGATAAACATGGACGTGTTTATTGGTATCGATGTCGCTTGTGCCAAAGGCAAGTACCTACCACTGGTGATTTGTAGTAAAGAAAATGGGCGATTAGTACCGCTTCCATTAGCCAATTATCAAATAAAGCCGCCGAGAGGTTTGGGCAACGCATCAACGTTGCATGACAAGGTGAATCAGGCATTTGCAAACGATGTCGCGAATTACATAGAAACGGTATGTGAATCATTTCATTTAATCCCAATCCGAATAGGTATCGATTCACCGCTTCGGCCAAGAGATAATAGTCTTAAACGCAGAGTCGCAGAGCAGGCGCTCGATAAGGCGGATATAAGCTGTTACACCACTCCATCAATAGACGATTTCGAAGCCATTAAGGCAAAAGGTATTGCTCACCTACATGCAGATAAGCCAATACAAAACCTGCCACATGCCCACCAAATATTTATGCTTTTAGGTTTTGCATTGAACGAGCGACTAAGCAAAGTAGCCGAATGCATAGAAGTCTACCCACACGCGACGGTCAAACATTTAGGTTTCGCAAATATCCACAAAAGCAAAGGGAATCAGGCAGAATTGCAATTGTATGCCATGTCGCATTACACCGGTTGGCCTAGAACTGACGATGACTGGGGGCAGGCAGACAATATGTGCCTTGGACCGATGCACGATAAAGTCGATGCCTATAGTGCCGCGTGGGTAGCAAGCTTGCCTGAACAGAAACGCATCTGTTTTGGAGACCCAGAGAAAGGCGATTCTATCTGGATACCTAAAGTTAAGCCGTTAAGCAGCGCAACGGCAGAGCCACCGACAAAGCCTAAACCCACAAAAAAGAAAAAGCAGCCTGTTTCCAATGTAGGTCACAAACGTTCTTGTCCTGCCTGTAATCAGCATATATTCAAGCGTTGGCCTTTGGGGTGTGCGTATTTCGGTGAATCCGATCGGTCGTTTCGGTTTTATCCGATCGCTTTTCTTCTTCTTTTTCATCCCTGCCAGTTTTACCTTAAGTGATCGGAT
>JALUXV010000217.1 GCA_027013165.1 Alteromonadaceae bacterium | reverse complement strand
AATTACTTCTGATCTACGCCTAACTGAAGGCAACTACTACGCGCTATCTGGTGCAGTATTTGTGGGCGGTGACAACGAGAACAGTGCAACTCTAACCGTTGACCCAGGTGTAACAGTTTACGGTGCGTCTGGTAACGACTACCTAGTAGTAAGCCGAGGTTCACAAATCAACGCAAACGGCGACGCTGCGGACCCAATTACCTTCACTTCAAGAGACCACGTTGTTGGCGGTCTAGAAGCAGGTGAAGCTGGTCAGTGGGGTGGTATGATCATCCTAGGTAACGGCGAATCTACTAAGTGTCCTCAAGACGGTTCTTCATGTGCACTTCAAGTAGAAGGTGCGCAAGAAGGTGCAGTATTCGGTGGAACAGACAACACTGAAAGTTCAGGTACACTTCGCTATGTACGTGTAATGCACGGCGGTTTCGAAATCGCACCAGACAACGAACTCAACGGTATCACATTCGGTGGTGTTGGTTCTGGTACTGTTGTTGAATACCTACAAGTACACAAAAACGCAGATGACGGCGTAGAGTTCTTCGGTGGTGCAGTTAACCTTAAGTATGTTGCGCTAACTGGTATTCAAGATGATTCAGTAGACTGGGACAACGGTTACCAAGGTAAGCTTCAGTTCGTTATCGTTAAGCACGCTGATGACAACTCAGATGCTAACCGCGCGATTGAAGGTGACGGTGATGGTGGTCAAGGTACTGACTTCTCTAACCCAATGGTTGCTAACATGACTGTTATCGGTAATGCATTCGATACTGCTGACGCTGACTCTGAAGGTGTTCTACTTCGCGACCAAACTAACGCTCAACTATACAACTTCGTAGTAACTGGCCCAGCTGGCATGGGTGAGTGTTTCGAAGCTGACTTGAGCGACGGTGACACTACGCTACTAGCTAACATGGACGGTACCAATACCACTCAGCTTACTTTTGAATCTTCAGTGCTAGCCTGTGCTGAGAACATCAAAGACTCTGGTGACTTCAACCAAGAAGCATGGTTCACAGCGCAAACGGGTAACAGTTTGTTAGATAATACTGCAACAGTACTAGACGGTATCTACACAGTAGACGCTACAGCACCGACCGATGTATCAGCTATCGACAGCTTCTTTATGTCAGTTGACTTTATAGGTGCGGTTAAAGATGCAGATAACGACTGGACAGCTGGCTGGACAGTTGGTCTTGAGTAAGACCCCGCACTTCTAACCTGCGATTAAGCAAGTACGTTGCGCGAGTGGCGTACTTGCTTTCAAGTTTGTAATACACGGTTTTTTAATCGTGAGAGAAATTCGCTTTCAAAGAGGTTAATTATGAACAGACCTGCTGACAGGTTTCTTCTAAAACCCATCACTTTAGCCGTTGCTATGGGCATGATGCTTCCAGCCGCCACTGGTTATGCACAAGAGTCTGACGAAGACAATGTGATAGAAGAAGTGGTAGCAACAGGTACTCGATTAAAGGGTACAGCTACGGCCGTTATGGAAGAACGTAAAAATCAAGCGTTTGTTGCTGACATTATGGGCGCGGAACAGATTTCCCGCACAGGTGATAGTGATGCAGCGGGCGCATTGCGCCGTGTAACAGGTTTGACTCTTGTAGATGGTCGATTCATTTACGTACGTGGTCTGGGTGAACGTTATTCATCAACTCAGCTTAACGGCGCAATTGTACCTAGCCCGGATCCAACCCGTAACGTAATCCCGTTAGACTTATTCCCTGCAAGTATCATTGAGAGCCTTGCGGTCCAGAAGTCATATTCACCTTCTATGCCTGCGGCATTCGGTGGTGGTAACGTTGATATTCGCTTGAAATCTATTCCAACTCAGAGAGTTTTCAATGTCTCTGCTGCACTGGGTATTGATTCTGAAACCACTGGCGATGTCATCGCTTATGAAGGTGGCGATCGTGATTGGTTTGGTGAAGATGACGGCAATCGTGCGGTATCTGCAGAAATCCAAGAGCGTTGGGACAGCAAAAACTTTTTGGATGACCTAGAGCCTACGGACGCACTTGAGTTGTTTAAAGGTATCAAACGTGACTATGGTACGTTTGAAGAAAGTGCTGATCCTGATATGCGTTTTAACGTCGCTTTCGGAGACAGTTACGATTACGACGATGACTGGCGTTTTGGTTTCCTTTTGACATCTCGCTATTCTACGCAGACCCGTGCGAGTGAAGAATACGAGCTACAAGACCCAGACTTAGTGGGCGATAGCATTGTAAATGTTCGCTTCTTCGATGATATTCGCGGCACGGAAAAAACTGTGACATGGTCAACCTTGTTGACTATGGGTGTGGATTACAACCGTAACCACCGCGTTGACTACAGTATCATTGCGTTGAACGACACCCGTGATGAAGTTCGCGAAATGTTCGGTAATACCGAGAACTTGAGTATTGCTGAAGGTCTTCGTATCCGTGATATCGACGTGCAATACGAAGAACGTACTTTGTACACCAATCAGATTAAAGGTATGCATACCTTCCCAGAGCTCAATTTTATGGGAGTTGATTGGACATACTCACTGGGCCGTTCAGTGCGTAATGCACCAGGTAACTTTAATACGCGCTTTGTTATTCAAGACGCGAATGAAGACGGTATTTTCGACCTAGATACGGAAATGGGTTTAGCGGATGCGCAAACTGCGGCTCGTTATACCTTCCAAAATCTACACGATCGCTTAGAGAACTTTGGTTATAACGTAACCTACCCAACTATGTTTGGTAAATGGGAAACGGAATTCAAAGTAGGCGCGAGTTTTGTAACTAAAACACGTACTGCGGAAAACCGCCGTTTCGACATTAATACCTTGGGTGTTGAAGATCGCTCTATTCTTGCAGGCAGCGATTTCGGTGAAATCTTTAGTGATTCGGTACTTGATACAATCAGCTTGTCGAGTCGTCCGCTTATTCGCGATACAACCATTGCAGGTGATGATTACGTTGCTGGTCAAAAGATAGATGCTTACTATTTTGAAGCTGATTTCTTCTACGACAACAAGTGGCGTTTCACGGGTGGTGTGCGCTGGGAAGACTTCCGTCAGGTGGTTGCTCCACTTGATCCTCGTACTAATCAGTTTGATTTAAGCGACGAAGATGACCGTTCACAATTGGCGTTCCAAGAAGATGCTTTCTACCCTGCGCTAGCGGTAACTTACTTCCTTGAAGATGACATGCAGCTTCGTGCGAGTGTTGGCCAAACCGTAGTGCGTCCAGACCTTCGTGAAGTGTCTGCGGCGACTTACCTTGACCCACTCACCAATTTCCCAATTGCAGGTACACCTGGGGTTTTAACCACAGATATCCTTAACTATGATGTTCGTTGGGAATGGTATCGTGAAGCGGGTAACAATGTCTCTGTAGGTTTGTTCTACAAAGATATGGAAAACCCTATTGAATCTGTTCAGTCTCCTGCACAGGATGGTCCTCCACTTATCCGTATTGCTAATGCTGAATCTGGTGAAGTGTACGGTGTGGAAGTTGAATTCCTTCAGGGTTTAGAGTTCATTGGTACGGGTATCTGGGATAACTTGTTTGTTACAGGTAACGTCACAATCAGTGATTCTGAAATCGTGTTAGACCGTCAGAACATTGTTGAACAAACCGGGGTTTCTGCGGCAATCACGAATGAAGTACGCCGTATGACAGGTCACTCGGAATACGTATTAAACTTGCAGTTGGGCTTTGACTCAGACAACGGTGAACACTCAGCTTCTGTTGTGTATAACGTATTTGGTGAGCGTATTCTTATTGCTGGTATCGACGGATTCGATGACAGCTTTGAGCAGCCATTCCACTCACTCGACGTGGTCTACAAGTACTATCCTGACTTTAATAGCACTGTCACATTTAGAGTACAGAATGTACTTGGTGAAGATAGAGAAATTTCTTTCGAAGACACGTTGTTAAGGTCTGAAACACGAGGTACAAGTTTTAGGGTTTCGTTTAAATACGATTTCTAATCAACCTCTTATTAAGAAGGCCGCCAT
The DNA here is from genome assembly GCA_027013165.1 of Alteromonadaceae bacterium. Taxonomy (GTDB): domain Bacteria; phylum Pseudomonadota; class Gammaproteobacteria; order Enterobacterales; family Alteromonadaceae; genus Alteromonas. The sequence goes on along the minus strand of JALUXV010000217.1, from coordinate 62,811 downwards.
CGCGGCCTTTTTTGATCTTATGCACTTTAATCAGTTCAAAAGTTTTATGACAGTCATGTAATAAAACTGTCATAGAAAATCCCTATCCTACGCGCAGAATTTTATAGTCGGAAAAGTCCGGTTTCTTTTAACTTTAAAGGTTTGAACGTATGAAGCTTATCAATGCTTTGCTTGTTGCAGGTACGCTCGCTGCGGCCCCAGCGCTCGCACAAGACGATGATGTCTTAAAACCCGTTGTCGATTCGGCAGCACAAATCAATGAATCTGCTGCAAGTTCGCAGGAAACCATCAACGGCATCACTGATCAAATTGATGACAAACTACAACAGTTCAAAACGTTGATGAAAGAAATTGAAGGTCTTGAAGTTTATAACGGCCAATTAGGTCGCCAGATTAACAATCAAGAACAAGAAATGGCCGACCTAAATGCAGCGATCGATGAAGTATCTGTGGTTGAGCGTCAAATCACTCCACTTATGCTTCGTATGATTGATGGTCTTGAACAGTTCATCGCATTGGACGTTCCATTCCTTCCTCAAGAGCGTACAGACCGCATTGCAGATCTTAAGTCTATGATGGATCGCGCTGATGTAGCAGCATCTGAGAAATTCCGTCGTGTAATGGAAGCGTATCAAATTGAGATGGATTACGGCCGTACTATGGAAGCCTACAGCGGTATCCACACTATCAATGGTCAAGAGCGTGACGTTGAGTTTTTACGCTTAGGCCGTACTGCACTTATGTACCAAACTCGCGACGCTAGTCTTCAAGGTGTTTGGAACAAGCAAACCCGTCAATGGGAAGAGCTAGACAGCAGCTACCGTACTCAAATTACTAAAGGGTTACGCATGGCTAAGAAGCAGCTAGCGCCAGATTTGTTAATGATGCCAGTGGCTATTACGGACTAAGAGGTTGATGAGAATGTTTAATACAGTAAAACGTATTGCTGTTGGTCTAGCAGCGCTGAGCATCAGCATGGGTGCGGTAGCGAACGATCGCGCACTTGATTTAGACGCGCTACTCGCGCAACTTGAAGCGGGTCAATTCGCACAGTCAGAACAGAACAAACAACGCGAAGCAGATTTCATTGCACAGCGTAGCGAACAAGAGCGTATTTTGCGTGAAACACTAGCTCGCCGTGATCAGTTGCTTCTTGATTCTGAGCGTTTAGAAACACAGTTTGAAGAAAACGAATTTAAATTGGGCGACCTTAACGGTGCGCTTGATACTCGTCTAGGCTCACTTAAAGAATTGTTTGGTGTACTTCAGCAAGTAGCTGGCGACACTAAAAACAAATTCTACAACTCTATGATTTCGGCGCAAATCTCTGGCCGTTCTGAATTCCTAGATGAAATGGCACAAAGCATGGGTTCTAGCTCTAAGCTTGCCTCAATTGAAGAAATTGAGCGTGTTTGGTACGAAATGCAGCGCGAAATGACAGAATCAGGCAAAGTAACAAGCTTTACTACTGATGTTGTTGAAGCGGGTGGTGCTAAGGTGAACAAGAGCGTTGTTCGCGTAGGTCCTTTTGCTTTAGTTGCAGACGGTAAATTCCTTGAATACAACGGTGTGACTGGTACGGTTTCAGAACTTATTCGTCAACCTGCTGACCGTTATATGGCTTCTGCTGCTGAGCTACAAGCATCAAACGGCGAGCTAGTTCAATTCGGCATCGACCCAACAGGTGGCTCTATCCTTGGTCTTCTTGTTCAAGCGCCTAACTTGCAAGAACGTGTAGAGCAGGGTGGTCCGGTAGGTTACATCATTCTTATCGTTGGTGCTTTCGGTCTATTGTTAGCGCTAGAACGTTTAGTGTCTCTAAGCTTGATTCGCATGAAGGTTAACAGTCAGCTTAAGAGCAAAGAAGTTAAGACTAACAACCCACTTGGCCGTGTACTTAAAGTACGTGACGAGCATCCAAATGCTGACGTTGAAGCTCTAGAACTTCACTTAACCGAAGCGATTCTTGGCGAAGTACCGAAACTAGGTCGTAACCTAACTATTATTAAGATTATCTCTGTAGTTGCACCGCTTATGGGTCTACTAGGTACAGTAACCGGTATGATCAACACCTTCCAAGCAATTACCTTGTTCGGTACAGGTGACCCGAAACTAATGGCAGGTGGTATTTCAACTGCACTTGTAACTACGGTACTTGGTCTTGTTGTTGCTATCCCAATGACACTACTTTACGCAATGCTTAACACCCGTAGTAAGAACATTGTTTATATCCTTCAAGAGCAAGCCTCTGGGGTTATCGCAGAGCGCGCTGAGCGAGGCTAATCATGATCGAGTTTCTGGAAGCAATTCGCGATTTCACAGAAACAGGTGGCCAGGTTCTCCTGGTCATCGGTCTGCTGATATTCGTTATGTGGCTTTTGATCCTCGAGCGTGCCATGTATCTGATGGTTTGGCATAAACAAGCGAAGAAGCAAGCGGTAACCCTTTGGGATGCTAGAAGCGACCGCTCTTCTTGGTTTGCGGAACAAGTTCGTCAGAAAATGATTTCAGAGTTAACCATGCGCCTAAACGGCAGCATTCCCATCATCCAATCACTAGTTGCGCTATGTCCGTTACTAGGTTTGATGGGTACGGTAACCGGTATGATTGAAGTGTTTGATGTAATGGCGATTTCAGGTTCGGGTAATGCCCGTTCTATGGCGTCAGGTGTATCAAAAGCAACTATCCCAACAATGGCGGGAATGGTTGGTGCACTTTCAGGCGTATTTGCCTCTACTTGGTTAAACCGCATGGTGAAATCAGAACGCACGCATCTTGAGGATGCATTGTCTATTCAACGTTAATGCTCCGGCGTTAAGGTAAGGTATTTATTATGAAGCAGCACTTTCAAAATTTGGTTGATGAGGAAGAAGCAAATATCGATATGACGCCCATGCTGGACGTTGTATTTATCATGTTGATCTTCTTTATCGTTACAGCGTCTTTCGTGAAAGAAGCGGGTATCGATGTAAACCGTCCTGAAGCGGCTACAGCGGTTAAAAAAGACCGTGCGAACATCTTGATTGCTATCTCGGATAAAGGCGAGATTTGGATCAATAAGCGTCGTATTGATGTACGCGCTGTTCAGGCGAACATCGAGCGCTTACACGCTGAAAACCCTCAAGGTACTGTTGTTATCCAAGCGGATGAAAAATCGACAACAGAGACCTTGATTAAAGTTATGGACGCGTCTCGTGCAGCGGGCGTTTATGATGTTTCGATCGCAGCTCAAGAGCCTTAAATCATGCCACGATATTTAATCGCATTTGTAATATCCCTTGCGATAACGTTAGGCCTGTTTTTCTTGATGCAATCATTGATCAAGATGGGAGGCAGTGCCCTAACCGAACCGCCTCAGGGAAGCGTGCTTGACTTTGTTCGTGTGAAACAAGACGAACAAGTTGAGAAAACCGATCGCAAACCGAAGAAGCCACCTAAGCCTGAGCAGCCACCCCCGCAAATGGAGCAGCCGCAAATGGATTCTCCAACGCCAAATGCCGAGGGTAGCTCAATGGACTTTGGGGCAGATGTGGGTGACGACATCTCATTGGACGGCGGGCTTGCGCTAGAGTCTGGTGACGGTGAGTACCTTCCAATAGTTAAAGTGGCACCTGTATATCCGCGTCGAGCGTTACAGCGCGGTATTGAAGGTTTTGTTATTGTTGAGTTCACGGTAACCAAACAAGGTGCAGTTCGCGACCCTATTGTTGTTGAAGCCAACCCTCAGGGAATCTTCGAACAAGCTGCAATAGACGCTGCGATGAAGTTTAAATATAAGCCACGGGTGGTAAACGGCGAAGCGACGGAAGTTTCCGGTGTGCAAAACCGTATCACCTTCCAAATTGATGGGTAACCGCAATGATGAAAAAACAAACGAACAAGCTACTTAGCGCCATTACGTTTGCAATTGCATCTGCAACGGTAACCGTGCCATCAATGGTTGTTTCAACAGAAGCTGTGGCCCAAGAGCAACGTGCTAGTGACAGACCCACCCGTCGTGTACCTACACTTCGCTCAAAAGTATACGAGCAGTTAGCGCGTGCTCAATCTGCTGCTGACGATGCGGGTAATGTTGAAGAAGCCATCGCTATTCTTAAAGAGGTTGAAGAAAAATCAAGCTCAATGAATAGCTATGAAAAAGCCATGATGTATAACTTCTTTGGCTTTATTTATTACAACAACGAAGATTACGATATGGCCCTTGAGTCGTTCGAAAAGGTAGTTGATCAACAACCTATTCCCGAACGATTTGAGATGACCACCTTGTTTAGTCTTGCCCAGCTTCACCTAATGCAGGGTAACTATTCCCGCACTATCGAGTTTTTGGAGCGTTGGGAAGCCATCAATACTGGTGTTATTCCACCTAAAAATAAAGTATTGAAAGCTCAAGCATATTACCAAAACAAACAGTATGCAGAAGCGCGAGATTGGATAACCCAAGCCATAGTAGAACACGAAGCGGAAGGCATGTTGCCTGATGAAGGATGGTTGATTCTTCAGCGTGCGATTTTCTACGAGTTAAAGCAGCCAGAGCAAGTAAAAGATGTACTTGTGAAGCTTGTGAAACTATACAGCGAACCTAAATATTGGATCCAGTTGGCAGGTATGTATGGTGAATTAGGTGAAGAGCGTAAGCAGTTGGCAATTATGGAATCTGCTTATCAGCAGGGTTACATTCAGTCAGCGGCAGATATCTTCAACTTAGCACAGCTTTATTACTACCATCGTGCGCCATTCAAGGGTGCATTGCTGATGGAACAAGCAATGAATGATGGTGTGCTTGAATCAAACTTAAGAAACCTTAAGTTCCTTGGTCAAAGCTGGACACTAGCAAAAGAGCAAGACAAAGCCATTCCGGTAATGATGCAGGCAGCAGAGCTTTCTGAAGATGGTGAGATAGACGCGCAAGTGGCTCAAATTCTTCTGAACGAAGAACGTTTCGAAGAAGCTATTGAAGCGGCTGACCGCGCCATTGAAAAAGGTGAGTTGCGCAACCCTGGTTTGGTTTACTTGATAAAAGGCATGTCACTTTATAATATGAAGCAATATGCCTTGGCGTTGAATCAATTGGCTGAAGCAGAAGCACACGACAAAAGTCGTGCAATGGCTCGCCAGTGGAAGCAATTTGTTCAGTCTGAGAAAGATCAGGCAGAGCGATTAGCTGCTGAATTAGACGCAGAGTAGTACGCTTTCTAACGTTGTGATAAAAGCCGCTTTTAAAGCGGCTTTTTCGTATCCGCCTTTTGATAAACGGTGGGAAGTTGCGGCTAGCTTTATGGCTAACCGCGACAGGTTAACTTAGGCGTATTAGAAGTTGTACGATGCTGACAATGTAAAGTTTCTTGGTGTGCCAGGTTGTACCCAAGTATTAGAGAATGAATTTGGGTAATAACGTTCATCGAATAAGTTGTCTACCTCTAATCGAAGTTCGATTTCTGGTGTAAGCTCGTAGGTAGAGAACAGTCTTGCCGTGGTGTAGCTCGGTAACTCAAAGTCCGCACCAAAGAAACCATTTCGCTTACCTACGTGAACTATGGCACCACCCAATGACATTGGGGCTCCACCAATGTGTAGTTCCTGTACTAACTGAAGCGTTAGTTGTTGTTCTGGTACGTTTAATAGTGGGCTACCCGGCTCTACATCAAAACCAAAGTTTGCATCAAAGAATTGATTTTTTGTTTCGGCGTCTGTGTAAGCGTATGAAAACCAAACACTCAGGTCGTCTTTGATATTTCCAACAATATCCACTTCTACACCTTTACTCTCGGCTTCACCAATCGCCGCGGTGGTAAAGGTATTTACGTCATCTACCACCAGGATACTGTCTTGCTTAACATTGAATAATGCTACCGTACCTTGAATGTTACCCTTGTTAAGTAGGAAGTTTGCTCCCGCTTCAATCGATGTTGATTGATTTGGTTCGTGGCCATTACCGTCTTTATCGGTGCCAGAGAGTGGTCTAAAGTTTTCTCCGTAAACCGCATAGAAAGACAAGTTTTCAGAGCTCTTGAACACTAAGCCTAACTGAGGGCTTAAACGAGATTCAGTTTGTTCGGTAATCGAGTAGGGATCAGAACGTCGGTTCACAAGTTCCTGTTTGTAATCATCAAAACGCGCACCAAGTCGAACATCGAAGCTGTCTGTTATACTGATTTGATCTTGTACATAAATACCAAAAGATTCTTGAGTTTCTACTCTGTCTGTATTGGGTAGAGGCTCTGGTAGCTCATAGCTGCCATATACAGGGTTGTATACATTGATGCTTTGACTGACACTGCCACCTTGCCCATCACGTACACGAAGGAAGAACTGGTCATTTTCGAATTCGTCTTTATCGGCACCCAGAATAATACGGTGAGTTAGACCAGCTGTTTCAAACTCACCACTCAGTTCTGCACGCAAAACATAGTAGGTGGCATCGTATTTACGATATCTACGGAAACGGCTGAAATCGCCGTCTTCGCTAACACTACCAAAACCATTCTCAGTGGCAAAACCTTCCAGAGACGTATCTCTGAAGTTAACGCCAACGAGGCCGCTCCAATTACCATTAAAGTCATGCTGAAACTCTATCTGATGCCCTAGTACTTCTGTTTCAATGGGGCCATCGCCCGGCTCACCCAAAAAACGACTTGCTGGAAGTACGTCTAAATCACCATTGATTTCAACGATACCGCGGTCAAATGGGATTTCTTGGTTGCTGTATTCCAGCTCATAGGTTAATTGACTATCGTCGCTAATACGCCATGCTATGGATGGGCTGAAACCATGCTTTGTGGTTTCTACCGTATCGCGAAAGCTCTCTGCGTCTTCAAAAAAGCCAACGAGTCTTATGGCCACGTCATCAGATACGGGTGTTGTGTAATCTACATCGGTACGATAGCGACTCCAACTTCCTACAGATAATCTAAACTCACCACTCTCATCAAAGGTAGGTCGCTTAGTGACAAGGTTTATTGTTCCACCTGGTTCACCTCGGCCAAATAACGCAGCTCTTGGCCCTTTTAGTACTTCTACCGATTCTATGCCTGATAAATCACGAGGACCGCCAAAACCACGACCGGCATTAAAACCGTTGACTAGGTAGTTGCTTGGTAAGTTTTCATCGCCTACAAATCCGCGAATAGCGAAGCTATTCCACAGTCCACCAAAATTATTCTGACGTGCAACTGATGCTGATAAGTCAAGGGCATGGGTAAGATCAATAGCGCCGAAGTCTTTTAACGTTTCTGAGTCTAGTTTTAGCTCGGCTTGAGGTGTTTCTAAGCGAGTAAAATCGCCCTGATACGCTTGTTTTGACTGAACCACAGTAACAACTTCAATATCTGTACTATCGGTCTCAGTGGTTTGGGCAAAGCCAACTTGCGTGCTTAAGGCCAGAGCCAAGGGGGCAAGGGTAAACTTAGGAAGTGTGTGTTTCACGTTAAGCCTCTTAATTGTGGAAATGATATAACATAACAATTTTGGGCGGTAGATTAACCCTGAATAGGGCAAAACTCAAGGAGTGTAGGTATTTTAGTGGTGCTCTCTAGCGCTCTAAGCATTTCATATAAAGACAATTATTTCTTCTACTTAACTTACCGTTATATTGTCGAACGTCCAATAATCGCTTAATATCGTTTGTATAAAACATAAACATTATTAGGTGTAGATGCTGTATCGAACGGGTGTTATTGCATTATTTGTCTTTTTTTCTTCCTCTTCTTTTGCTCAAAGTTCTGGCGTCGATTCGCTCAAAGCTGAACTTGCAGACAATTCCCTTTCAGTATCGAAAAAGATAGAAATATTCAACGCACTCGGCACGCACTACCTTTACTCTGAGCCCAAGCAAGCTGAGTACTATGCCTCGCAGTCCATTCCTTTGACACTCGATATTCACGATGATTTGAATCGTGCAATCGCACTTCGCATAATGGGGATGTCGAGTATGTACTTGGGGAACAATGATGCTGCTTTTGGGTACCTAACCCAAGCTGTTAGCGTAGCTGAAATTACCGGCACCCCACACCTGTTATCGATTTGCTACCGCGCTATGGGAGTTTTCTATGAATTGACTGTCGATTACGACAGTGCCATGAAGTTTTACATCGAAGCATTAAAATTTGCAAAGCTCAGTGCTCATCCCTCTGACCTAGCGATGGTATACAACAACTTAGGGAATGTACTTAACTCACAACGGGATTATGGAGAAGCGGCCAATTATTTCGAAAAGTCGATATTCATCAATCGATCGATCAATGATGTTGAGATGGAAATGAATGCAACTGTCGGTTTAGCAGTGTCTTATTTGAAAGGGAGTGATACGGAAAAGGCATTGCGAATACTTAGGTCTGTACTCGCCCAAAAAGACACGATAAGTGATTTCACATACAGCGAGGCGACTGTAAATTTGGCTCATGCTCATCACAAAATAGGAAACTACCAGCAAGCAATTGAGCTGTATGAATATGTTATCGATGATCCCCGTGGTGGCGCTTATCCGCAAGCAATAGCGGGAGCCTATCTAGGGCTGGCCGAACTACATGCGGTTATGGAAAACTACGCTCAAGCGTTAACGGTTTATCGAGAGGGAATAGCTAACGTAAGAGGAAAAACCTCTGTAGAGAGTGAAATGGCGCTCTACGAAAACCTTGCCAAACTAGAGCTTAAATTGGGAAATTATGAGGCAGCCGCTGTTGTTCAAGCCGAATATATTGAGCGAAGAAATACCATTCAACCACTGACGCAAAATGGAATCATTCAAAAGTTAGAAAGCCAGTTAAAAGTGGAGCGCGACGTTATTAAGTTGCAGGAAGCTTTGCTTCAGCAAGAGCGAGATTCCCGCCTTGCGTCGGTTTATTTATTTACGTCTGTAGTAATATCACTGTTTTGTATTGTACTCATTTTGGCATTGCGGCTAAGAAAGCATAAATTGTTGAGTCTTCAGGAATCCAATCATGCGCTGACTATCTCTTCACAAACAGATTACCTAACTGGCGTAGGCAATCGGCGATATCTCGATACTAAGCTTTCTAACAGGTTTGGACAGTCAGTGAATATTGGTTTCTTACTTTTAGATATCGACCACTTCAAACACATCAATGACACCCATGGTCACGACGTTGGTGATGAAGTACTGATTACTTTGGCAAATCAGCTCACATCATTATGTAGCGAAGGCGATTTTGTCGCACGTCTAGGGGGAGAGGAATTCGCTATTCTTCTACTCAACACTGAAAAAACCGAAGCTCTGGCGTTTGCCGATAAAGTACGAAAAACCGTAGAAGAAATGACATTTTCGGTGGATTGCAAAATTACTATTAGCATAGGTGTATCATCAGGCAACATGCAAAACGCGACTTATGATGAGCTGTATAAAAAGGCGGACCTTGCACTCTATCAAGCGAAGCGTCGAGGAAGAAATACGGTTTGTGGTGAATGAAAGATGAACTGCAACCTATAATTGCAGTTCATCCCAGGGAAGTTATGCTGTCCGCAGCTCTCTGCGTAAAATTTTACCCACGCTAGATTTAGGCAACTCTTCTAAAATTTTAATCTCTTTGGGCATTTTATAGTTTGTAAGTAGTTGCTTACAATGAGAGAGAATTGTCTCTGTATCTAGTGGTTCCGATACAGTGATATAAGCGCACACTCTTTCGCCCGTTTTCTCATCGGTTTTACCGACGACAGCTGCTTCAACAATGGCTGGATGCGCAGTCAACACGTCTTCAACTTCATTTGGGTAGACATTGAAACCAGACACAAGAATCATGTCTTTGAGTCGGTCGACAATTTTTATTGCGCCACTGGCCTCAATAACACCAATATCACCGGTTTTGAAAAAACCGTCCTTTGTCATTACTTTGGCTGTCTCGTCATCTCGGTTCCAATAGCCTAGCATCACCTGAGGACCTCGAGCTGCAATTTGACCAGGCTCGCCATGTGCCACTGGGCTGTCGTTGCTGTCTAACAGCGCAATTTCAGTTTCTAGCAAGGGTAAACCTACGGTACCAAGCTCCTCTGAACCTGGCGTGTTAAAGCAAAGCACTGGTGCAGTTTCGGAAAGGCCATAACCTTCGGTAATCATATTTCCGGTCACCTCTTTCCATAATGCTGCTGCGCCCTGAGTAAGTGCTGTGCCTCCAGACATGGTTAGCTTTAAGCCTGAAAAGTCGAGCTTTTGAAACTCAGGATGCCTACCTAAACCGACAAATAAGGTATTGATACCGGCAAACGCGGTGAAGACATGAGGCTTGAGTGCATTGATAAAGCCGTCAATATCTCTTGGGTTTGGAATAAGTACAATATGACTGCCCTTGGCAAAGAGCGTAATCATACAAACGGTGAACGCATAGATATGGTAAAGGGGCAAAGGACAAATAAGAATTTCTTCGCCCTCTTTAAAGTGAGCGCCTAGCCGGTCTAACGTTTGAATGCTGTTACTCAACACATTTCTATGGCTTAACGCTGCGCCTTTCGATACTCCGGTAGTACCGCCTGTATATTGCAACATAGCAAGTTCGTCGAGTTTGGTTGGAGTACGCTTCACAGGGGGTAACGTATTCCCAACATCTATCGCATGACTCAGTGATAGCCCATCGGGGGCAGTGTTGGGCATCAACAATTCTGTGGCGGAGGTGGTAATGACGGTTTGGATGCCAGTGTCATTTTTAATAGCGTCAAATTTGGGGTAAAGATCACTCAGAATAACCAGAGCAACAGCACCGCTATCAGTGAACTGATGACGCATCTCTCGCTCGGTGTAAAGGGGGTTGGTATTTACAACTACTAAGCCAGCACGTAACGCACCGTAGACAGCAATCGGGTTCTGGATTAAGTTGGGTAACTGGATAGCAATGCGATCGCCCGCTTTTAATCCCACTTCGTGGATGAGGTATCGTGACAAAGCTTCTGATCTTTGATCTATTTCGGCAAATGTCATGGTTTGACCCAGTGCGGTATAGGCGGGTTTATTTGCAAACTTTTTTAAAGTAAGTTCGATATAGTCGGCTAAACATTCAACATTTGTAGGGTAAGTAATCATAAATAATTCCAATGAATTGTCTTGTCACTACGCTATCAGTAATAACGTTTTATTAACATACGTGTTGCTTTATTCCTACTTATTAACAGTGCTTATAGAAGGGTAAAATTGCGAGTAAAAACCCTTAAAAATACGAGATAACAAGCTATACTGCACTAATACTCAAAATAGGTGCTTTTTTGAACTGGTACGACCATAATTTCAAGAAATACCTACCATAACCCAAAACGAGAAATGTCTCGTTCATATCAAGCTTATATTGTATATAGTGAGCGTGAATTTTTACTCTGTTTTTGGTTTAACTTTTTGAATTTTAATTTATTTTTTGATATTTGTAGACCTAATGCGAAGTGTAAGATACACACCATGGTCTTATATCGTTTAGATAATATTCGTGCGTTAAATAAAGCACGGAATTTATAGTGATTACCTGAAAGGGCAAAATCAGGTAATATAATTTCAACCTTTTCATGTGTATAACAAACAAGACCGAGAGAGATATATGAGTTTGTATTCAGATTACATGGCAGAAATCGAGACCCGTAAGAAGGATCTTGGTTTACATCCAAAGCCAATCGACAGCGCTGACCTTTTGTCAGAAATCATTGCTCAAATCAAAGACACAGGCAACGAGCACAGAGAAGATTCACTAAATTTCTTCATTTACAATACCCTTCCAGGTACTACAAGCGCAGCGGGCGTAAAAGCGCAGTTCCTGAAGCAAATCATTCTAGGTGAAGAAACGGTAGCAGAGATTACTCCTGAGTTTGCTTTTGAATTGCTTTCTCACATGAAAGGTGGTCCGTCTATTGAAGTATTACTAGACCTAGTAATCGACGGTAGCGATGTTGATACGGCTAAGCAGGCGGCTGAAGTTCTAAAAACACAAGTATTTTTATACGATGCTGACACAGCTCGTCTTGAAGCAGCGTACAAGAAAGGCTGCCCAATCTGCACAGATATTCTTGAGAGCTATGCCAAAGCTGAGTTCTTTACCAAGCTACCTGACATCGAAGAAAAAATCGACGTTGTTACTTACATTGCCGCTGAAGGTGATATTTCAACTGACTTACTTTCTCCAGGTAACCAAGCGCACTCTCGTGCCGACCGTGAGCTTCACGGCCTGTGCATGATTACCCCAGAAGCACAGCAAGAAATTGTTGAGCTAGGTAAAAAGCACCCAGACGCGAAAGTTATGCTTATCGCTGAAAAAGGTACCATGGGTGTTGGTTCTTCACGTATGTCTGGTGTTAACAACGTTGCACTTTGGGCGGGTAAACAAGCAAGCCCATACGTTCCGTTCATCAACATTGCGCCAGTGGTTGCGGGTACTAACGGTATTGCACCTATCTTCCTTACGACTGTAGGTGTAACTGGCGGTATTGGTCTTGACCTTAAAAACTGGGTTAAGAAAACCGACGAAAACGGTGAAGTGGTTCGTGACGAAAATGGCGACCCAGTGCTAGAAGAAGCGTATTCTGTAGCAACTGGTACCGTGCTTACTATCGACACTAAAGCGAAGAAGCTTTACAACGGTGACCAAGAGTTGGTTGATGTGTCTGATGCCTTCACGCCACAAAAAGTTGAATTTATGAAGGCGGGTGGTTCTTACGCGGTAGTTTTCGGTAAAAAACTTCAAACATTTGCCGCGGAAACATTAGGCGTAGATGCTGCTCAGGTTTATGCACCGTCAAAAGAAATCTCAATTGAAGGTCAAGGCCTTACTGCGGTTGAAAAAATATTCAACCGAAATGCAGTAGGTGTGTCTTCTGATACTCCTTTACACACAGGTTCAGACGTTCGCGTTAAGGTAAATATTGTAGGTTCTCAGGACACTACTGGCCCAATGACCTGTCAGGAACTTGAAGCAATGGCTGCATCAACGATTTCAACTATTGTTGATGGTGCATACCAGTCTGGTTGCCACACCGCATCGGTGTGGGACAAAAAAGCTCAAGCGAATATTCCAAAGCTAATGTCATTCATGAACAACTTCGGTGTAATCACTGCACGTGATCCTAAGGGTGTTTACCACTCAATGACCGACGTTATTCACAAAGTGCTAAACGACATTACCATTGATGACCGTGCGATCATCATTGGTGGTGACTCTCACACTCGTATGTCTAAAGGTGTAGCCTTCGGTGCCGACTCAGGTACGGTAGCACTTGCGCTAGCAACGGGTGAAGCGGCAATGCCTATTCCAGAGTCTGTAAAAGTGACCTTTAAAGGCAGCATGAAAGAACACATGGACTTCCGTGATGTTGTTCACGCTACGCAAGCGCAAATGCTTAAGCAATTTGCTGGCGAAAATGTGTTCCAAGGTCGTGTTATTGAGGTTCAAATCGGTACGCTTCTGGCCGACCAAGCGTTTACCTTTACTGACTGGTCAGCAGAGATGAAGGCGAAGGCGTCTATTTGTATCTCTAACGACGAGACCATGATAGCGTCACTTGAGCTTGCTAAGAGCCGTATCCAAATCATGATCAACAAGGGCATGGACAACGAAGCGAAAATGCTTCAAGGGCTTATCGCACTTGCTGACAAGCGTATCGCTGAAATCAAGTCAGGTGAAGTTCCTGCACTAGCACCAGACGACAATGCGAAGTACTACGCTGAGTTAGTGGTTGACCTTGACCAAATCCAAGAGCCAATGATCGCTGACCCAGACGTAAATAACGAAGATGTATCTAAGCGCTACACCCACGACGTTATTCGTCCAGTATCTTACTACGATGGTAAGCCAGTAGACTTAGGATTCGTCGGTTCTTGTATGGTTCACAAAGGCGATATGCAAATCATTGCACAAATGCTACGTAACCTAGAAAAAATTAACGGTAGTGTTGAGTTTAAAGCGCCGCTAGTTGTTGCTCCACCAACGTACAACATCGTTGATGAGCTAAAGGCTGAGGGTGATTGGGAAGTATTGGCTAAATACGCTGGTTTCCAATTCGACGATGACAAGCCAAAAGAAGCTGCTCGTACTAAGTACGACAATATTCTTTACCTAGAACGCCCTGGTTGTAACCTTTGTATGGGTAACCAAGAAAAAGCGGAGCCGGGTGATACGGTTATTGCTACGTCAACGCGCTTGTTCCAAGGCCGTGTTGTTGCTGACTCAGACGAGAAGAAAGGTGAATCACTACTAGGTTCTACACCGCTTGTAGTACTTTCAACAGTTCTTGGTCGCTTCCCAACCATGGAAGAATACAAAGCAGCGGTTGAAGGCATTGACCTAACTAAGTTTGCTCCACCGTCTGAAGACTTAAGTGTAGCGCCTAAGTTCACACCAGATGTGGCAGTGAAAACAGTTAGCTAATGGTTAACTGGTAACATTCGTTGTGAAAGCCCCAACAGTGTTTGGGGCTTTTTTCTTTGTATGGGCTTTACTTAAATTTTTATGCGAAATACAGCGTTGAATATTCACTGAGTTCGCGTATAAACTACACAGCCGCTTTTTATACTGATGCGGAATAATAAAACGAAAAAGGACAGTCGAATGGCTAAGTTAAGTTTCATCGCGGTGATCTTGTTATCTATTGTTACCTTCGCCTGTGCGAATCCACTCGGTGGCGTGGAGTTTGACCAGATAACGTTGGAAATTGCCGAGCAAGAATACACAGTAGAATATGCGCAAAGTTTCGAGCAGCGAGGACAAGGACTTATGTTCCGTACTCAACTTTGTGGTGATTGCGGGATGTTTTTCAAGTTTGACCATGAAAAGTTTGCTGGTATGTGGATGAAAAATACCAATATTCCTTTGGATGTAGCATTTATCGACAGAAATGGCGTAATTACAGATATAAAACCTTTAACACCACACAGCCTAACAACCGTGGGGTCGTCGAAAAAGGTACTGTACGCGTTGGAAATGAATCAAGGGTGGTTTGCCGAGCACAAGGTCAGTGTTGGCGACCGAATTAACGTTAAATGAGTTGGTAATGAGTAGTAGCTGTTATCTGAATGCTCAATAGATTCAGATACAACACTTCTCGTTACAGGAGTTACACAGTGTCAAATGCTTTATCTATCGCCAAATTTGGCGGTACTAGTGTTGCTAATTACAGCGCAATGCAGAATTGCGCACGCATTGTAAGTAGTAGTGAAACTACGCGTATTGTTGTTGTCAGCGCCTCTGCGGGAGTGACTAATCACTTAGTGAGCTTGGCTCACACGCCAATGACGCAACAAGAAATAGAATCAACATGCCAAGCGATTGTCGATATTGAATTGTCGATACTCAACGAATTGAAAGACAAGTCTTCCGTTGAGCCGAAGCTAAATAGTTTACTCGACGAAGTTAAAGAACTCGCTTTCCATGAGGAAGTTCTGCACAGAAGTGATTTAAAGGACCAATTACTTTCAATGGGTGAACGTATGTCATCGTTACTGTTTAGTGCAGTACTCGGTGAAATGAACACCAACGCAATGAACTTCGATGTTCGTAAGGTACTACGCACAAATAGCGAATTTGGTGCAGCTTCTCCGCAGTTAGATAAGATTGAAGCGCTAGCAACACAGCTACTCAAACCAGAATTAGCTCATGCCGTTGTAGTTACTCAGGGATTTGTTGGCGCCGATGAAGAAGGGCGTACAACCACTCTCGGAAGAGGGGGATCTGACTTTACTGCGGCATTGCTTGCAGAAGCGTTAGACGCACAAACCTGTGAAATTTGGACTGACGTTATTGGTGTTTATACCACTGACCCGCGTATTACACCTGCGGCCCGCCCATTACCTGAACTAAGCTTTGAAGAAGCCGCAGAAATGGCAACTTTTGGTGCCAAGGTACTTCACCCTGCCACTATGGAGCCTGCACTGCGTAAGAATATTCAAGTGTTTGTTGGTTCAAGCAAAGAGCCTGAGAAAGGTGGTACTTGGATCAAGCGGGATTGCGAAAATGAGCCGCCATATCGCGCTATCACACGACGTAAAGAACAAGTCATGGTAACCGTTAAGACGCCCAAAATGATGTACGCACAGGGTTTCTTACAACAGGTCTTTGGTATCATAGCCAAGCACAATTTGAGTGTAGACTTGGTCACAACCTCAGAAATCTCAGTGAGCTTTACACTAGATAACCCTGCAAATTCTGTTGCTCAGCGGCTTAACAATGAAACTATAGCTGAACTCGAGACTATTTGTGATGTTCAAGTAGAGCGCGGCTATGATCTAGTGACTGTGGTAGGTAATAACATGCAAAAGGCGACTGGCGTATCAAGCAAGATATTTGCAGCCGTTGCCGATTTTGATTTGCGCATGATTTGTTTTGGCGCCAACCCACATAACCTGTCTTTTCTTGTTAATGAAGAAGACAGCAATAGTGTGGTTAAAGACCTTCACCACGCGCTATTTGAATAATTTATTGCTCAAAAGTAAAAAGGCGCCAATGGCGCCTTTTTTGATAGTGTGATGAATTTTATATTATACCTTAAACTTGCGAATAGATTGCTGAAGCTCATCAGCTAATCTTGCAACTTCTTGGCTAGAGTCTGAGGTTTGTTGTGCACCCGAAGTTGTTTCTTCTGCAATGCCTACAATAGTCTCTAACTTCTCGCTGATTTCTTGAGACACAGTATTTTGTTCGCGAGCAGACTGCTCAATTTGACTACTGACATCATGAGCGTTGTGTACCGCGTCAGAAATCATATCTAGCGCTTGTGTTGCCTTTTCTGTTTGCGACACACAAATTGCGGTTTGCTCTTTACCTTGATTCATTACTGATACTGCGCGCTCTGCACCCGCTTGTAGCACCTCAATCATGGCATTAATTTCTTGCGTAGACTCTTGAGTGCGGCTGGCAAGGGTTCTTACTTCATCGGCAACTACCGCGAAGCCTCGGCCCTGCTCACCAGCACGTGCAGCTTCAATAGCCGCGTTTAGCGCAAGCAGGTTAGTTTGGTCGGCGACGCCACGAATAACATCTAGAATGCCGCCAATGCTGGCACTGTCATGATGCAACTTGTTGATAACTTCTGCTGCGTCTTCAACATCACGTGCCAATACCTCAATGGTGTTCTTGTTATCAGTAGATATCTTTCTAACGTTTTTCGCTTCTGCATCGGCATGACGAATCTGGCTCAGAGTGTCTTCTGCATTTTGCATAACTAGCTGAGAGGTTGAATGCATTTGTGTTGTTGCTGCTGCTACTTGTCCAATTTGAGACTTTTGGTCTTGTATGGAGTGAGTAGTCTCAGAAGTTACTGCTGATGTTTCTTCTGCCGCCGCAGCGAGCTGTTCGGCTCGCTCGTTAATGCCGGTAATCAACGCTTTCAAATTACCAATCAAGGTGTTGCAGTTTCTTGCTAGCAAGCCAAATTCATCTTCTGCACTATCATCTAGCGTGCGGGTCAAATCACCTGAAGAGGCAACATTCAATAGCTCGTTAACACGGTAAAGCGGGCGGGTGATTGCGCGTACCGTCACCCAGCCAATGAACACTGCAATTGCGAAAGAAGCGATAACAACAAGAATGACTACCGTATTTCCTGTAGTAACCTTTGAAGAAACACTGCTTTCAACTGATTTAGCTTTTTGGTCAGCGAGTTTAAGTAGCTGTTCAAGTTCAATGATTGCTTGTGCAATGTTGCTATCAGAGGCAGTTAAGGCTTGCTGTGCATCGTTGCGACGCTCTAGTCTATTTACATGCAGTTGCACAACACCTGAGCTAGATGTAATCGCATCAAGGCCATCGGCAACCAAGTCGCTAATATCTGAAAGGGTACCTGAGTCATCCTGTCCGTTAGCAGTATTTAACATGTCTTGTAACAACGAATCGACTTTAGAAACCACTAGTGAGACTTCGTTACCAATGGTCTGGGCGCGGACAAGAGTGTCTGTATCAACATATTCGTATGCTACCGTTAATAAAGACAGCAGGGCAGTTTCTAAGTCACCACCGATATCTGCGGCATCAGACAAGCTTCTGCTAGACTGCACTTCATCCATATCAGAGAAGTCTAGTAAGTATGTAGACGCATCGTCAGCATTGTCTTCCGCAGTCATCAACTGGTCGTCGATAGCATTGCGGATATCCATGTACTGCTGGTGATTTGAGTACATGCGTTCCACGTTTTCTAAATAGGATTCGTAGGAAGCGCGGACGCGGTTAAGTGTTTGCTTAAGTTCTGGTTCTTCCGCCACTGCTTGAGCAAGCTTCTTATACTCAGCGTCGAACATATCACGGCTTTGATTAAAACTGTTGCGTTTGGTTTGGAGACCGTCCAGATCGTCCTCTATATAGGCTTCAAAGGTGAGTCTGCCCATATTGAGAAAATTCGCTTTAAGCGCATTACTACCTGCAACTGCGGGTAATGCGACATTGTTTACTTCCTCTGTCGCCGAGCCCACTGAATTCAAATTGATCAGAGACACAGCACTTATTACAACTAGCAATAAGCAAATTGTAATGAATCCACCGATTATACGCGTTGCAACATTGATCTTCATCGGAACTCCTGGATTTGCGTATTATTATTTTTATGTATCGATACAACTGTTATCAATTCATCATCCTACCTAACTTTTAGGTAAAAATCACATTCAACCAGTTTGTTAAGTCACTAAACTAGTGAGTTTGTGTAGGTATCGGCTAAAGGATATCTGTCTTAAGATTTTATTTTAAAATTTAAGACTCTTTTTAAAATAGTAGCTTAGCTTAGGATGGAAGTGCTAATAATTGTTAAAAATAAGTAAAAAGCATAAAGGAATTAAGAGGAAAAAAGTACGGAAGTTATTTTTTCAGACGATAGATTGATAGCAGATAAGCTTTGTCCCCACACATATCCTGTGTCTAAACCACAAAACTGCTTTTTTCCTGTCTCACCGTGTAACGCTGCCCAATGTCCAAAAAGTATTTTCTGATCTTTGGCTAGCTTGTGATTTTTCACTTTAAACCAAGGGGTGAAATCACGCGGTGCGCTATCGGGGTGTGTTTTGACTTCAAAGTCGAGCTGACCTTGGGGGGCTAAAAAGCGCATTCTTGTACAGGCATTAATAATAAATCGCAGTCGATCTATGCCTTTCAAATCATCATCCCAATATCGAGGTCCATTGCCATACATTTGTTCGAGTAAATTTGGGTAGTCGTTTGCTTGTAATACGCTACTGACTTCGTCACTAAACTGAAGTAGTTCAGATACCGACCACTGAGGGTAGAGTCCCGCATGAACAATAGTATGGTTGTCAGAAATAGCTTTAGCTAGGCCAAAACCTCTCATCCAATCTACAAGATCTGATAAGTCACTAGCTTCTAGCAAATTGGACAGATTATCCGATTTCTTAACTTTCTTAATGCGGTGAACAACAGAAAGTAGGTGTAAATCGTGATTACCCAATACGGTAGTAAAGCTGTTTCCCAGACCTTTCAGAAAACGAAGTGTGGCGAGTGAGTCTTCTCCTCTTGCGACTAAATCACCCACCGCAACTAATTGGTCTTTGTGTGGTTCAAATTTGATCTTGTCGAGCAAACGGCAAAGGCCGTCATAACAGCCTTGTATATCTCCAACGACCCAGGTTTGTCCGTCAGACATAGCGCCTCATCTAGTGCAAAAGGTTGGGAACAGCAAGTCTAAATACATCAATAGGCACGCGAAAGCGCTGACCGCTCTCTCGTTCCATTTCGTAATAACCTTGCATGTTACCCAGTGGAGTATCAATAATTGCTCCACTGGTATAATCAAATTCTTCGCCAGCCGCTAGTATCGGCTGTTTGCCAATTACGCCTTCGCCTTCAACTTCAGACGACTTTCCATTAGCGTCAGTAATCAGCCAATATCTGCGTTTCAACTGCACTGTTTCATCGCTCGTGTTGACAATAGTTATGTGGTACGCAAACGCATATTGTTCACTGTCACTGGGTAGGTGATCGGGTAGGTGACGAGTGCGTACTCGAACCAAGATATCGGGGTCTTGCATGTTAATGACCTTCTTAACCTTCCTTTTGGGTAGTATTTTGAGCCACGGCATTTGCTAGTTTAGCAAAATCTGAGAGCGGTAATACTTCGGCTCGTACACCTGGATCAATACCCAACTCACTAATTTGCGTATCAGTGAGTAAATCTTTTAAACCGTTGCGCAAGGTTTTTCTACGTTGGTTAAACGCTTCTGCACATACGCTTTCTAGTAGCTCGACGGATTCAACTTCAACAGGAGGCCTTTCATGGGGAATCAGTCTAACTACAGCAGAGTCCACCTTCGGGGGCGGCTTAAAGGCACCTGGTGGAACTTGTAGTACCGGTGTAATGGCACAATAGTATTGAGCCATTACTGATAAGCGTCCGTAGTGCTTTGACCCCGGACCCGCCGCTAGTCTTGTCACCACTTCTTTTTGCAGCATGAAGTGCATGTCGGCAATGTAAGCAGCATGGGAAAATAAATGGAACATAAGTGGCGTAGAAATGTTGTAGGGTAGGTTTCCAAAAACCCTTAACTTGCCGCGCTCCTCAGGTAGCGATTGTGCAACCTGTGAAAAGTCTAGCGTTAACGCGTCTTGCTCAATAATTGAAAGCTTTTGACCGTGGAACGGATGATGTCGCAAGCGTTTAGCAAGATCTCTGTCTAGCTCCACCACGGTGAGTGCATCAACTTCTTCGCATACGGGGTCAGTTAGTGCTCCCAACCCCGGCCCAATTTCTAATAGGTTTTGCCCCGGTTTCGGAGCGATGGCGGCAACAATGTTACCAATAACGTATTCGTCGTGCAGGAAGTTCTGACCGAAACGCTTTCTGGCCGTATGGCCCAAGTGTGTTTTACTCATTGTGATTGTGTGCTAGCTCAATGGCCTTTTCTAAAGCAACTTTGAAACTTCCCGCATCGGCGTGTCCTGTTCCAGCTAAATCGAGTGCCGTTCCGTGATCGACAGAAGTTCTGATAAATGGTAGCCCCAAGGTGACATTCACCGAGGCGCCAAACCCTTTGTATTTTAGTACAGGTAAGCCTTGATCGTGATACATAGCGAGTACTACGTCGGCATTATCCAAATATTTTTGCTGAAAGATAGTATCTGCGGGTAGCGGACCTGTTATGCGAATGCCTTCGGCGCGCAATTCTTCTAACGCCGGTGAAATGGTGGTAATTTCCTCGGTACCGATATGACCATCTTCGCCAGCATGAGGGTTGAGGCCACAAACGAAAATATGTGGCTCTTTAATGCCAAACTTAAGTTTGAGGTCGGTGTTTATTATATGAATGACCTTGTGCAATCGCTCACGTGTAATCGCCCTAGAAACGTATTCTAAAGGTATATGTGTGGTGGCGAGCGCGACGTTAAGTCCCTCTGTTGCAAGCAACATTACCACATCTATGGTATTGGATTGCAAAGCAAAGTATTCAGTGTGACCGCTAAAAGAAACCCCAGCTTTGTTAATGATACCCTTGTGAACTGGGCCGGTAACAACAGCATCAAAGTCACCTTCCATATTCGCTTGGCAAGCTTGACGTAGTGTTTCTACTACGTACAAGCCATTTTCGCTATCAAGGGTACCCGGCGTCACCTCAGCGTTTTTTTCAATGTGCTGAATATACAAACTGCCCGGTTCTTGAAGGGCAGTGTTGTTTGCATCATAAGGAATTAAGGTGAGCGGTAAGTTTAGTTGCTTTGCTCTTTGTTCCATTATTTGCTGGTCGGCGAATACGACCAGCTGTGCTTGCCAAGACTCTTGGGCGAGCTGAATAATAAGGTCTGGCCCAATGCCAGCAGGCTCACCCGGTGTAATGGCTAGTTTTTTAATTGTGGTCATGCAATTGTCTTATTTACGAGTCTAGAACTTCAATATACGCTGCATCACGCATTTCGCGTAGCCAATTTTCAGTTTCTTCCGCAAATTTGCGGTTGTAAATCAATTGGTACGCTTTATCAGTTTTTAGTTTGTCTGTAGCGTCGTCAACTCTTCGGTCAATAAGTTGAATTAAATGCCAACCGTGAACTGTGCGCACTGGGTCGCTAAACTCACCTGGTGCTAGTTTAGCAAGTGCTTCCTTAAACTCTGGCACGTATACTTCTGGGTCTGTCCAGCCTAACTCTCCACCCCGTAGTGATGAGCCTGGATCTTCAGAGTGCTCTTTTGCAAGTTCGGCGAAGTCTGCCTCACCATTTTCAATTTGAACTCGAAATTCAGCAAGCATTTGTTCTGCTTTCTCTTCGCTCAATATAATTGATGGAGAAACCAATATGTGACGCGAATTAACTTCTTCAACAGTAACCCGTTCGATACCACGAGTATCTAATACTTTGAGAATATGAAATCCCGCACCACTGCGAATAGGCCCTACAAGCTCGTCTTTTGCTTTATTCTGAACAGCTTCGGCAAACAGTGTAGGCATGGCGTTGATATTGCTCCAGCCCATATCACCACCTTCTAACGCTTCATTACCAGATGAAGACGCAATAGCAATTTTTGCAAAGTCGGAGCCGCCGTTAAGCAATTCCAGCACTTTATCGGCACGGTCTCGGGCAGCGTTTATATCGTCATCAGTTGGCGATGGTGGAAAGCCGATGAGTATATGACCTAAACGGTACTCAGCCTGTTGTGCACCTTGTTGATCGATAAGATCGACTAGGGTATCAATTTCTTGAGTTGTGATGTAAACACGGCGGCGAACATTTGCTCGGCGCACTTCACCTATGATGATTTCTTCGCGTACGTCTTCGCGATAGTCTTCATAAGCGATGCCCTCAAGCGCTAGTTGACGGCGCATTTCCTCTATAGAAACATTTTGGCTACTAGCAATATTACCAATTGTTTGATCTAGCTGTGGGTCACTTATTTGAATGCCCATTTTCTCAGCCATTTGCAGTTG
This sequence comes from Alteromonadaceae bacterium, assembly GCA_027013165.1. Classification (GTDB taxonomy): domain Bacteria; phylum Pseudomonadota; class Gammaproteobacteria; order Enterobacterales; family Alteromonadaceae; genus Alteromonas. The sequence goes on along the minus strand of JALUXV010000217.1, from coordinate 39,989 downwards.
TAAGTTGGTCACTATCAATCTTTCGATGGCCTGTGTTCTTAATGCTCGGTCTGAGGGAAGCGACTGATTATTAGCTTCTGCATTTCTTTTCACGTCAGCGATCAGCGATGTAATCTCGCTCTCAAGCACAACCCCCTGATCAACAATTACCGCAACGCGGTCTAGTAACACTTCCTGTGCTGCAACACTCATACTGAGCATTGAGCTTAACATTAAGACCTTGAATAAGAACTTCATACGTACTCTTTTTTATTTAGTTAATATCAATGACGCTTTAATAACGTCATTGTTTACATGGCTCTAATTTAAACTATATGGTTGTCGATAGCCAAACATGCCGTCGGAAAGCATACTTCGCTGAGTTCCCCGAGAGCCGATTCCTTTGAAAATAAACTGTAGTGAAATACCACTATCAAATTCATTCGTAGATTGCTCTCCAGCATTGTTATACCGGTTGCTTAAACTGCGCTCGGCAACAAGCCTTACGGCCCAACAGCAGGACTCATATTGAACACCAAAATACGACTCTATGCTACGCTTACCCTCTAAATCGCGGTAAGCCCGTCCCACCCATTGCCAATCTTTAGCTATTGGCCAACTTGCTGATACACCAACTTGCTCAATGGTTTCATTAGACAAACTGCGCACGTAGCGATGTGTCATTTGAATAAAACGCTGGCTATCTTCTCTATACTCAACGCCAACACTACTCAAATCCACTTTGTCATTGTCTGTAGATACTTGTACATCGGAGTGAAGAAACCATTTTCCACCAATTCGCCAATCCATTTCAGCAGCCAACGCCGAGCGGTCGCGATTTCGCTGCGCTGCAACGACTTTACTGTCGCTGAGGTAGAATATCTGACCTAGGCTTAGGGCAAATTGTTCCCTATTGTTTTCGTCTATAACGCGAGAGGTTAAGCCAACAGTGATTTGGTCGTTATCGCTGATACGGTCTAAGCCGGTAAATTCCTGCCCGCGAAAAAGCCCTTCAACGTCGGTAATTAGTAGCGTTGAGTCATAAAGGCCTATATTACTTTGGTCCTCGTAAGAGGTATACAAGTACTGTAACTTAGGTTCTAGGGTCATTTGAGAGGAACTACCCAACCAAGAACCCTCTTTTTCAAAGTATAACGCACCGAATAATCGCAACTGGCCTAGGTTTCTGGTGACATTTTCATCGAGGCCAGTACCTTCCACATTATCCTGTTGATAAAGCGTACTCATCAGGGTGGCTTCGGCTGAAAATTCTCCCCATGCTCTTCTTATAGGAACAGATAAGGTGGGGGCCACATGCAATCGCGCAGCCGAAGGAAGGGTTCCTGCATTGCTATCAAAGTAGGCAACCTCAGAGTCAATATTGAGTTCAAGTAATTCGCTTAACTGTGTTTGATAGTTGAGTTTTATTTCTGGTAGCGCTCGGTAAGAATCAGTAGCATCGCCCAGAACTTCAAAATCTCTAACGTGCATATTGACAGAGAGGGATTCAGAGAAATAGCTCAAGCTAACCGTCTTGTATAAATGTGTATCAGAGCGGTTGTAAAAGTCGGAACCAAGGTCAACTAGGTAGTTGTCATCGCTTAGCCCATTGAAATCAACATTCAACAACCAGTCGTCAAAAATAAGCCCCTGATGCTGAAGTCTGAAGAAATAACGGTCTGGTGAATCTTCTATGTCTTGGTCACTAGGTAAATACTCTAGGTTCGCCACACTCATGCTGTTTGAAGACATATAGCGAAATTCGGTTTTCAGCTGAACACCACGCAGAGTCATAAGTCTTGGCGAGAGCGTCATGTCGTAATTAGGTGCGAGGTTCCAGTAAAAGGGCTGCTCGTAATCAACTCCGGTTCGCGCTGAACTTGAAATATTGGGAAACAAGAAGCCTGTTTGCCGTTGATTACTGATGGGAAATGCAAAGTAAGGAAGATAAAACACGGGAATGTCGGCTACATAGAAACGGGTGTGCTTAGCCTGACCCCATAAGGAACCAGGCGCTAAGCTGATTTCGCTAGCTTGGATTTTCCAGTCTTCGCCGCCCAATGGGCAGGTAGTAAAGGAAACATCGTTTAGTTGTAAACCCACATTTTGGTTTAACGTGATGTCGTTCGCATTACCTCTTCCGTTTAGTCCCGTTAGCGTATAGCTGGTGTTTTCCATGGATAGTTGAGCATCGTCTGAGGACACAGAGACACTGTCACTTTGAACGGTTATCTGAGCGTCGCGGTACTCTACGTTTCCCGAGGCAGTTAAGCTTTCTCCGTTTTCACTGACTTGCGCTTGTTGTGCATTAATGATTGCAGTATCTGAGGTAATTCTCACATCGCCCGAGAACAGTGCTAGGGTGTTCTCTATGATTTCGGTTCTATCTGCTTCTACTTTTACGTGGCCTTCTGGCATTAATTGAGTTTGGTCCAGCACCATGGGTTCAACAATACATGAGTTGATATTGTTAACCGCCGTACTTTGCTGTGCATGAGCAATCGAAGAAAGTAGCAATGTGGAAACGAATAGAGCACAAGACGTTTTCATGCGAGGGTGAGTTGCCTGTTTAGTTCATAAGTGCTTGAATGCGTTATCTGTGACCCCATTACTGAGGTAGAGTTCAACATTCGGTTTATTAGTATTTGTGCGCTTCAAGTTTGGCTGGTAAGCCGTTATCCTTGAACATCTTACTCAAAGGTAAGAGCGCAATTCTAAGCACTTATTGTGGATTTACCAACCGTTGGAGCAAAAAAAATTGTCATTTGTCGGCTAAAAAGGGCTTCTTCTGTGCTGTTCATTAGACTTTGTTTACTACCGATAGATTCCGTCACACCTTGGGAGACAAACAGTTATGGCGATATGGGGTAAAGTGCTCGGGTTTATTTTCGGGTTTATGTTCGGAAAAATACCCGGCGCAATTCTTGGACTTATCGTCGGTCATTTCTTTGATAAAGCATACAGCCAGGACTTTTCTCAACTTGGCGGTTTTGGACGATTTTTTACTGATCAAGACGGACTCAAACAGCAGGCCGTATTCTTTCACAGCCTATTTGCTGCCCTTGGACATTTAGCGAAATCTGACGGCACAGTAACGACAAAAGAAATCCAAATAGCATCTGCCTTAATGGATGACATGAATCTTTCAGGTGATGCGAAACGAGAAGCTCAAGCGGCATTTAGAGAGGGTAAAGAGCGAGACTTTCCTCTGGTCAATACATTGAAAAGTTTGCATGAAGTATGTCATGGGCGCCGTGATATTTTGCAAGTGTTTCTTGAGCTATTAATACAAGCAGCCTTTGCCGATGGTGATTTGTCTCAGCCTGAGTACACAGTATTAGAAAAAGTCGCAAAGGCATTGGGCTTTAAACGCATAGATCTTGATAACCTCATTCGCATTTTTGAGGCCGAAGTTAGGTTTCGTCAGGGGGGGCAGGGTCGTTCCCAGCGTCAATCCAATCATTCCCAGTACTCTGAGCAACAATCACTTGCCGACGCTTACCAAATACTAGGCGTGAGTGCGAGCGATAATGAAAAAGACATCAAGCGCGCCTATCGAAAACGTATGTCTGAACATCATCCAGACAAGTTAATGTCGAAAGGCTTGCCCAAGCAAGCGCTAGAAATTGCGAAGCAGAAAACACAAGATATTCAATCCGCTTACGAGCTTATTAAGAGAACTAGGAAGTTTGGGTGAAGCGAGAACTTACTTATGTACCAGCAGCGAGCCAAGCCAATATTGATAAATTCATTGATATGTTATGGCTTGAAAAAGGCTTGTCAGAGCACACTCAAAGCAGTTACCGCACCGACTTAAAAAAGCTTGCTATTGCATGCAACAACATGGGGATTAACGATATTGGTGTGGTAACAACCGAGAATTTACAATCTTATTTGCTTCAACGCCATCAAGAGGGGCTAAGTGCGCGCAGCACCCATCGTGCACTGAGTGCCTTTCGCGCGTTTTACAACTTTCTTATCGACAATCAAGTACGCGTAGACAACCCTGTGACTGCACTTGCCCGTCCTAAGTTACCTAAGCCGCTTCCTGATTCGTTAAGTGAAGCAGATGTTGAAGCCTTGTTGGACGCTCCGAATACAGAAGACCCGATAGAGTGTCGCGATAAGGCCATGTTAGAAGTGCTTTATGCAACAGGACTTCGCGTTACAGAGCTTATTAGTTTGAGTGTCGATCAAATAAACCTTCAGCAAGGGGTAGTTCGGGTTACCGGGAAGGGAAACAAAGAGCGTTTAGTACCCCTTGGAGAGCAGGCAATAGAAGGCTTGCTTCAGTATATTAAATATGGGCGGCCAGTACTTCAAAAGCAGCAAAGTGACGTGATATTTTTAAGTAAGCGTGGTACGCAAATGACTCGCCAAACCTTTTGGCATCGAATTAAATTCTACGCGGTCAAAGCGGGAATTACCCAAGAGTTGTCTCCACATACTTTGCGCCATGCTTTTGCTACTCATTTGTTGAACCATGGCGCAGATTTGCGAGTAGTGCAAATGCTATTAGGGCACAGTGATTTGTCGACTACCCAGATTTATACCCATGTTGCCAGAGAGCGGATGCAGAATTTAGTGGAACAACACCATCCAAGAGGTTAATGCTATCACTGTGTGATACCATGCTCTAATGTGCTTTGGAATTTTTCTGTTGAATTGCGGGTCTTATGATTAGAATCACTTTTGTAGAACAACCAGCGTTCTACAATTATTTAGTTTACGGAGTTTAAGTAGTGAAATTCACCGGTTACCTTTTGTTCGCCTTTGCAGTGAATATATTAGTTAGTTTTTCAGCAATGGCGGAACAGAACACTGAAAACGCTGATGCGGCGATTAAAATGAAACTAGAAGCGCTTCTGGGCATGGAAGTGGAAACAATATCCGATTCCCCCATTTCTGGTTTAAGAGAAGTGTTCACGTCTCGAGGTTTATTTTATGTGAGTAACGACGGTACGTATTTTGTGCAAGCCAGAGTGTTCAATCTTGATGAAGGTATGCGGAATGAAACTGACGCTGCGTTAGCAGGCAAGCGCAAAGATGGGATCGTTGAATTTGCTTCGTCGAGTATTGAGTTTAAAGCTGAAGACGAAAAGTACGTAGTTTCAGTGTACACGGACATTACTTGTGGTTACTGCCGTAAGTTCCACGAAGAGATAGAAGATCTTAATGACATGGGAATCACCGTTCGTTATTTAGCCTTCCCTCGCTCAGGTTTTAACACGCCGGGATTTGATAACATGGTATCTGTATGGTGTGCCGAAGATCCAATGCAAGCGCTAACCGACGCGAAAGCAGGCGAGCCTATCTCAGTTGCCCAATGTGATAATAAAGTGGGTGAACAATACCGTTTTGGTCAACAAGTGGGTGTTCAAGGGACGCCTTACATCATTTTAGACGATGGAACCTTATTGCCTGGCTACAAACCTGCTGCGGAGTTATTGCGGATCCTTCAAAACGCAGGATAATTTACCTCACCGGTGGTGATATCGCGTTACCACCGTTTACCTCTTCCCGTCATCGCCGTATCATAGACACACTTATCAAAAGAGTGAAAACAGATGATATTGCCTATTGTTCGCCGAGAGATCGGTGAGGGGTCACTGGGCGCTGATTTACACCCCGTTTTAGACCGTATCTATCGCGGTAGAAACATCCAAATACTTGAAGAACTTGATACTGGCCTCAAGGGGTTAGCCCATTACAATGGTTTAAAAGGTATTGAGCAAGCAGCGACTATTGTTGCAGATGCAATCGAGCACAATAAAACCTTAACGATTGTTGGAGATTTTGATGCTGATGGGGCAACCAGTACTGCCGTTTGTATGTTGGCAATGCAACAAATGGGGGCTGCATCGGTAAATTTTCTGGTGCCTAATCGTTTTGACTTTGGTTACGGGCTGAGTGTTCCTATTGTGGACATTGCCCATGAGCAGGGCTCACAAGTAATCATTACAGTGGACAACGGTATCGCTTGTGTCGAAGGTGTTGAGCGAGCGAAAGCCTTAGGTATGCAAGTGGTGGTTACCGATCATCACTTACCCGGAGAATTACTCCCCAATGCAGATGCTATCGTTAATCCAAATCAGCCGGGTTGTTCATTCGTTTCTAAGCATATTGCAGGGGTGGGTGTTGCTTTTTACCTTATGTTGGCAATTAAAGCTGAGTTGGCTTCTCGCGAATGGTTTACTAGAAAGCAAATCACACCTCCCAATCTAGCTGATTTACTCGATATTGTTGCAGTGGGGACAGTAGCCGACGTGGTAACACTAGACAAGAATAACCGCATATTGGTACATCAAGGACTACAAAGGATTCGCTCTGGGCGCTGTCGCCCTGGTATTCAAGCCATTGTTGATGTTGCTGGGCGAGAAGGAACACACCTCACCTCAACGGATCTAGGTTTTGTGGTGGGGCCGCGATTAAATGCCGCAGGGCGACTGGATGACATGGCCTTGGGTATTGCGTGCCTGATGGAAAACAACGTACTTCAAGCCCGTATGATGGCCGCGGAACTAGATTCCCTAAATCGAGAACGTCGAGAGATAGAAGCGGGGATGAAAGCCCAAGCCGAACAAACACTAAAGGCAATGGAATTAGATGAAGGTGATATTCCCAGTGCCTTGGTGGTGTATCAAGAGGATTTCCATCAAGGGGTTGTTGGCATTGTAGCAGGGCGTTTAAAAGAAAAGTATTTGCGCCCTGTTATTGCGTTTGCCCATCAAGACGATAAGGTAATTAAAGGGTCGGCGCGATCTATTTCTGGCGTGCATATTCGCGATGTATTGGACGAGGTTAATACTAAACATCCGAATATTATCGAAAAGTTCGGTGGACATGCCATGGCAGCAGGATTAAGTATTCCATTGACTCACTTAGAAGCTTTCACTCGCGCCTTTGTTACAGTGACTGAGCAGCATCTAGCTAAGCTTGATGGGCAACAGGTTATTTTGTCTGATGGGCAGTTAACGCATCACGACATAAGCTTGCCCTTTGCCAAAATACTTCGTCAGTCTGGCCCTTTTGGACAGGGGTTTGATGCCCCTTTGTTTGACGGTGTATTTACCTTGGTTCAGCAGCGTATTGTGGGCGAAAAGCATCTCAAAATGGTACTAAGAGACGATAGCGGAAAGGAAGTGGACGCTATTGCTTTTAATGTTGATATAGATGCTTGGCCTAATAACCATGTTCACCAAGTCTCCTTGGCTTATCGTTTGGATATTAATGTGTTTCGCGGTCAAGAGTCAGTGCAATTCATTGTAGAGCAAATCACCCCTTATGGCTAAAGACGAGCGTAGTGTGCTGCTGAGCAAGCATCAGCAGTTAAACCAATCTGACAACGTTAAAGTAGTGTCTCATGTTCAGCGGGATGAGGGAGATTGGGTCCGTCACACATTGATGCTGGAGGATGTTAACGTGCCCTTTGTTTACAAGCGCAAGCAGCGCTACCAGAGTTTACAAGGCGCTCGCGTTAATCTTACCTACTACCGTCACGTGGAAGACGTCGCCGGTATCGAATTTGAAACCATGAAAGTGGTTAGAATAAAGCGTGCGTAAGGTTACATAATGAAGCAAGAGAACAGTTTTCTTGGTTACGTGCTTCATCGACGACCCTATCGCGAGACCAGTTATTTAGTCGACTTTTTTACCCTTGAACAAGGATGTATTCGCGCGGTTGCACGGGGAGTGAAAAACAGTAAGTCAGACAAAAAGAGCTTACTTCAACCCTTTCAACCATTACATGTAAGCTTTACTGGTAAAGGTGAGTTACAAAATTTGAAACGGGTTGAAAGTGCAGGCCCAACATTGATGTTAGTCGGCAAGCCTATGTTTTGTGCCATGTATCTCAACGAACTTGTTACGCGATTACTCCCTTCGGGTATGGCATCAGATAGCGTTTTTCATGCGTACCAAAACGCTTTGCAAGCCATGTATGCGAATGAAGATATGGAATGGGTACTTCGTCAGTTTGAATTCTGTTTGTTCGACGAGCTTGGTGTATTACCTGATTTTTCTACCGATGCACAAAGTAGTGAACCACTCAATGAAAACAGTCACTATGTGCTTATTCCCGAAGTAGGGTTCACTGAGTTTCATCCCAACATGAGTAAACTCCAACTCTTTCCCGGACGTATACTAATAGCGTTAGCGGATGGTGAACTGACACCTCAAACCAAAAAAGTAGCAAAAGTATTAGTTAGACTATTACTCGCCCCATTAATTGGAAATAAACCGCTAAAGAGTCGAGAGCTTTTCTCTTAGGAGTAAGCCCATCAAGCTCGACCTTATTGCCCATCGAATATTATTTTTTGATACACTAGGGCCTGTTAAGCAAGGTATCCAGCCCCTACCAATATCTATTTTTTAGGATGTATAGTTTATGAGTGCAGTATTACTAGGCGTAAATATCGATCATATCGCAACCTTGCGTAATGCCAGAGGTACACATTATCCTGATCCTGTGCATGCCGCTGATATCGCGGAAAGGGCGGGGGCTGATGGTATTACTGTTCATTTACGTGAAGATCGCCGACATATTAAAGATCGCGATGTTGAGTTGCTGGCGCAAACCATAAATACTCGCCTTAATCTTGAAATGGCGGTGACCGATGAAATGCTCGCAATCGCTGAGAAAGTTAAGCCGACGTTTTGTTGTCTAGTACCTGAAAAGCGCGAAGAATTGACTACTGAAGGTGGACTTGACGTTGCTGGTAATTTAGCGCAAGTCAGAAACGCTTGTGAGCGTTTAGCCGATGCTGACATTCAAGTGTCTTTGTTTATCGATGCAGACAAGGCTCAAATTGATGCTGCGGTTGCCTGCAAAGCGCCTTATATTGAAATTCACACGGGGCAGTACGCCGAAGCCACTAGCGAACGTCAAGCATTAGAAGAGCTTGAGCGCTTAAAAGCGGGTATTGAATACGCGCATAACCTAGGGTTAAAAGTGAACGCTGGGCATGGACTGCATTATCATAATGTTAAGCCTATTGCGGCCATTGAACAAATCATTGAGCTTAATATCGGCCACGCAATTATTGCCCGAGCAGCATTCGACGGATTGCATTCTGCCGTCGCTGATATGCGTCGATTAATGCTTGAAGCCCGTCAAGGCATATAGGAGTTCGACGTGGCAGTTGTTGGCCTAGGTACAGACATTGTCGAAATTGCTCGCTTAGATACTAAGCCCGGTATTCAAGACAAACTTGCACAGCGTGTGCTCACAGACGCTGAATTTACCCGTTATCAGACCCACAGTAACCCCTTACAATTTTTGGCCAAGCGTTTTGCAGCCAAAGAGGCTGCGGTAAAAGCGTTAGGAACGGGGATTGGGAATGGCGTGAGCTGGCAACATTTTGAAGTGGTTAACGACGATAAAGGGGCTCCTCATTTAAGAGTCAGCGGGTTTGCTGAAACCCTATTTGCCCAACGGGGTATAACGTCAAGCTTCATCAGTTTGTCTGACGAGCGTCACTACGCCATTGCCACAGTCGTGCTTGAGTCATCTAATTAACTTTTCATACCAAGGTGTGAATACATGGTAAGTTTTTACAAGCCTGCTAAAGGAAAGAAATCTGCTGGCAAAGCTTCAAAGACACAACAAGGTTTGAGCGGTCAGCCAGTAGTTATTGATCATCTAGACTGGCAAGGTAAAGGCGTTGCGAAAGGCAAGACCATGTACTTTATTGACGGTGCTCTGCCAGGTGAGTCCTGCCATGTTGTGGTGGATGGTAAAAAGAAGAACACCTTAACGGGACGAGCAAAAAACATAACTCAGTGTTCTGAGTTTCGCGTTGAGCCGTTTTGTGAATACGCGAACTTATGTGGCGGATGTCATTTACAGCATATAAACGCTGATGCTGCCCTAACCCTGCGAGAGCAAGCCCTAAAAGTTATGCTCAATCGCAAACTCAATATTGATAATTCCCACTGGGAGCCCCCTTTGTTAGGGAAGCGACCTCAATATAGAAGAAAAGCCCGCCTTGCGGTAGATGCGAGAAACTCAGACAAGGTCAAAATTGGATTCAGACAACGGCAGCAAAGTAATGTGGTAGACATTAATCACTGCGCAGTATTACTGCCTGAGCTGTCTGAACTCATAGCCCCCTTGAAGACCCTAATTAGTGACAACAATCTGGCTAAATTTATTGGGCATATTAGTTTATTGGCGGGCGATGATGTTGTTCAGGTATCAATAAAGCTAACCAAAACTCCGTCGAGTTCGTTACCAGATTTACTTACTAAGTTTGCAGAGCTTCATACCGTCAATATGGTAATTGAACACAAAGATAATACGCTCGAAACGGTTTATGCTCACGGTGAACTTACTGTGTCTACTGCAAGTGGTTTGTTTCTTAAGCCACAACCGAATAACTTTGTTCAAGTAAACCCCGACGTTAATCTAAAAATGGTTAAGCAAGCGTTAGATTGGCTTTCTCCAACATCGGGTGATTACATTGCGGATTGGTTTTGTGGTTTAGGTAATTTTACCCTACCTATTGCTGCTACTGGCGCAAAGGTTCATGCCGTCGAGGGTGTTGCTGATATGGTTGCTCGTGGTGAGTTAAATGCACAAGAACAGGGCATTAACCATGTGCATTGGCAACATCTTGACCTTGCGGATAGTGACAGTGTTACCCAAGCCTTGCGTCAGAATTTTACCAAGGTACTGCTGGACCCATCTAGAGAAGGGGCGTTGACTGTGTGTCATGCCTTAAATAAAGCGAAGATACCCTTAGTCGTGTATATTTCTTGCAACCCAAGTACCTTTGCGCGAGACGCAAAAGTGTTGATAGACGGTGGCTACAGGGTAAAATCAATCAAAGCCGTTGAAATGTTTCCTTTTACTCATCATATGGAAATGATGGCGCTGTTTACACGTTAATAAAACAACACGAGTTGTAATAACATGGTATCAACTAGAAAAGTTCACGAATCAGATCGACCCTCCTTTGAGAAGTGGTTAGATAGTCTTGAACTGACTGAAGAAACGAAAGACAAGCTTCGCAGTGTTTCCGAAATTCCCGAGCGCTTGCTTATTGGGCAAGAAATGGTGGAGATTTTGTGCCAGCTCAATATGGATGATATTACGCTCCAATCTGCCCTTATTTTCCCATACTGCGAGCAGCATTTGCTTTGTGAAGACGATATCGAAAAGGAGTTTGGAGAAGAAGTAAAAGACATCGTGGTGGGGGTTAGGCGTATGGACGCTATTAAGACCCTACATTCTCGCAAGATTTCTGACAGTGCTTTTGGTGAAAAGTCAGATGAACAGCACATAGACAGTATTCGCAGAATGCTACTGGCTATGGTAGAAGACGTTCGCGCCGTAGTGATTAAAATGGCAGAACGCATCTGTGCTTTACAGCAAGTTAAAAAAGCCGATGAAGAAACTCGTGTAATGGTTGCAAGAGAGTGTGCAACTATTTACGCGCCGTTGGCGAACCGCCTTGGAATCGGTCAGTTGAAATGGGAATTAGAGGACCTTGCCTTTAGGTATCTGCATCCAGACACGTACAAACAAATTGCTAAACAACTTGATGGTAAACGCAAAGCCCGCGCTGAATATATTGAGTCTATCGTTGGTGACTTACAGTCGTTGTTAAACGATGAGCGAATTAAAGCAGAGGTATACGGCCGACCAAAACATATCTTTAGCATTTGGAAGAAGATGCAGAAAAAGCATCTTACTTTTGAGCAACTGTTCGATATTCGTGCGGTAAGAATTATCGCCGAACGTTTGCAAGATTGTTACGCAGCATTAGGTACGGTTCACGCTCACTTTAAGCACTTACCCAGTGAATTTGACGATTATATTGCTACCCCAAAGGCTAACGGGTATCAGTCGATTCACACTATTATAGTTGGGCCTGAAGGCAAGCCGGTTGAAATTCAAATACGTACCCAGCAAATGCACCAAGATGCCGAGTTAGGGGTAGCGGCTCATTGGAAGTACAAAGAAGGCTCGACAGGCAAGCAATCGGGATATGACGAGCGAATTAATTGGCTTCGTCGCATTTTACAGTGGCAAGAAGAAGTTGCGGAGTCTGGTGATTTAGTAGAAGAATTACGTAGCCAGGTTTTCGATGACAGAGTTTACGTATTTACCCCTAACGGCGACGTCATTGATTTACCACAGGGCGCAACGCCACTCGATTTCGCTTACTACATTCACAGCAATGTGGGCCATAGATGTATTGGAGCAAAAGTGAATGGACGTATTGTTCCTTTTACATATCAACTGCAAAGTGGTGATCAGGTAGAAATTCTTACTGGTAAGGCACTTAACCCAAGTCGAGATTGGATGCATCCGGGGTTGGGGTACGTGCATTCGAATCGCGCTAGAGCGACAATTCACTCTTACTTCAAGAAGCAAGACCGCGACAAAAACTCAGTGGCAGGAAAGGAGCTACTAGAGCGTGAGCTCCAGCGAGCTAACCTACCCACTAAAGTGCCCAAAGAGACCTGGGAACGTTTTAATGTTCAATCTCTTGATGATCTATACACTGCATTAGGTGCTGGCGATGTCAGGGTGATGCAGGTGGTGAACTTCCTTCACCAATTGACCGCACCTAAAGAAGAGCCAGAAATCAGCCCACGAGTGAAAACCCGCAAAGAGGCAGCGGGTAAAGGTAAGAAAGACGCTGTGGTTGTGCAGGGTGTGGGTCACTTAATGAGTCAGTTAGCGAATTGCTGCAAGCCAGTACCCGGTGAGAAAATTATGGGATATATCACCCAAGGTCGCGGGGTGAGTGTACACAAGGAAAGCTGTGACCAACTACAGCACTTATTGGTGCAACACCCAGAGCGTCAAATAGAGGTGAATTGGTCTTCAGCGTTAAAAGTAGGTTTTGAAACATCAATCGATATTTTCTGCAATGACAGAACCGGATTACTGAGAGATATTACCACTGTACTAGCCAACGAAGGAGTGCCTTTACTTGGCGTGAATAGCTTGAGCGATACTCACAGGCAAACCGCCCTAATTACCATATCTATTGAAGTACAAGATCTAGACTCTGTTTCTAAGGTTATATCCCGCTTGCGTCAATTGAAGGGAGTCACTGATGCGAAACGCAAACAATTCTGACGATCAACTGGCAAGGTTGCTCGACATCATGGCACAACTAAGGCATCCCACCGAGGGATGCCCTTGGGATGTTGAGCAAACCATGGACTCACTCGTTCGATATACTATTGAAGAGACCTACGAAGTTGCAGATGCCATTGCGTCTAACGATATGGGTGACGTAAAAGATGAATTGGGTGACTTACTCTTTCAAGTAGTTTTTTATGCAAGGATAGCTCAAGAATCTGGTGACTTTGATTTCAATGACGTGGCCCGTACCATAAGCGACAAGTTGGTGAGGCGTCATCCTCACGTATTCTCTGAGCCACAAAAAGAAATGGGTCAGGCTGACCTAGCCGCACAATGGGACGCCATTAAAGCTTTTGAAAAAGCGCAAAAGGCTAGCTCAAAGCAATCGTATTTGCTTGATACTGTTCCCTCTGGATTGCCCGCGCTCATGCATGCGCAAAAGCTCCAAAAAGCATGCGCCAAAGTCGGCTTTGATTGGCCTGATATCGCACCGGTGCTTGATAAAGTGAAAGAAGAGGTGAGTGAGATTCAGCAGGAGCTTGTACAAAAGGATATTGACCAAAGTGCCTTAGAAGAAGAAATTGGTGATGCTTTGTTTGCTATGGTGAATTTAGCACGCCATGCAAAGGTGGATGCCGATACGGCTCTGAGAAAAGCGAGTCACAAATTCTCTGCTCGTTTCAATAAGGTTGAACAACTTGCTGCTGAACAGGGGCAACAGTTGGACTCAATGACATTGGACGAAATGGAAGCCCTGTGGCAGCAAGTCAAATCGCTCGATAAATAAATGATGGAAAACTCGTCACTTTTTCGCAATTAGGGGTTCGCATTTGAGGTAATTCCTGTATAATTCGCGGCCTGCCCAGTTACGCCCACCTTTGGGAAGGTGGAAGAATCATCCGGCTCGAAGGGGTCATAGTGTTGATTTTAAGGTGATTTCTGGTGTTCAGAAATCAGTAACGACGATATATTTTCGGGTAAATTTAAATGAAAACTTTTGTTGCTAAGCCAGAAACGGTACAACGTGACTGGTATGTGGTTGACGCCACAGACAAAACTCTAGGCCGTTTGGCTTCTGAAATCGCACTTCGCCTACGTGGCAAGCACAAGCCAGAGTACACTCCTCACGTGGACACTGGTGACTACATTGTAGTTATTAATGCTGAAAAAGTAGCGGTAACAGGCCGTAAAGCGCAAGACAAAATGTACTATGCGCACTCTGGTTACCCAGGTGGTCTAAAAGAGACAAACTTTGAAAAGCTAATTGCTCACAAGCCAGAAATGGTACTTGAAAAAGCAGTTAAAGGCATGTTGCCAAAAGGCCCTCTAGGTCGTGCAATGTTCCGTAAAATGAAAGTTTACGCAGGTGCTGAACACAAGCACACTGCACAGCAACCACAAGTTTTGGACATCTAAGGAGCTACTAACATGGCAGATACTCAATACTACGGCACAGGCCGCCGCAAAAGTTCTACTGCTCGTGTGTTCCTACGTCCAGGCACAGGTAGCATTAAAGTAAACCAACGCGCTCTTGATGAGTACTTTGGTCGTGAAACAGAGTGCATGGTTGTTCGTCAGCCACTTGAACTTGTTGAAATGACTGAAAAGTTTGACCTATACATCACTGTTAAAGGTGGTGGTTCTAACGGTCAAGCTGGCGCAATCCGTCACGGTATCACTCGTGCTCTTATGGAGTACGATGAAGCACTTCGCCCTGCACTACGTAAGGCTGGCTTCGTTACTCGTGATGCACGTCGCGTTGAACGTAAGAAAGTGGGTCTACACAAAGCGCGTAAGCGTCCACAATTCTCAAAGCGTTAATTTTTACGTTTTCAATTCAAAAACCCGGTTTTATACCGGGTTTTTTTATACCTCTTTTATAGTTCTGGACCATGATATTTGTTTAATGTGACTCCCATATGTTGTGAGTTAATCGTCAAATTGTTGATTTATGTCTAATCTAGGGCTAATTGTTTATGCTATTCAAAGATTAATTTATCGCTTAAATACCAGTAAAACCTTGTGTTTATAAGGGCTTTTCTTTTATCATTTGCGGTCGAAAATTTAGAAAACTTTCGTGAAGACGTTTGAAGGGGTGTTTACCTTGAAAAGCGTACATTACGACAAGCCAATATGATGTGATGAAACAGGCAAAATAAGACCAGTATAAGTCTGGTTTAAGCATCATAATTATCCGAACCTGGAGAAATGTGGATGAGCAATGTATCTGTAGATGCAACAGAGTCTGCACACAACGAAAACCAGCCAGAAAACAACACCCGTCGTCGGTTCTTGACCGTTGCCACGTCGGTTGTTGGTGGTGTAGGTGCGGTTGGTGCGGCAGTGCCTTTTATTGCGTCCTGGAATCCTAGTGCCAGAGCGAAAGCTGCTGGCGCGGATGTTGAAGTAGACATCAGCGGGATTGAGCCTGGACAGTTAATTCGTGTTATGTGGCGAAGCAAACCAGTTTGGGTTGTGCGCCGTACTCCTGAGATATTGGAGCAGTTGGGTAAACACGAAGGCGAATTGAAGGATCCTAATTCAGAAGCAGAACAGCAACCTGTGTTTGCGCAAAACCGTTTCCGTTCGCTTAAAGATGAATATTTGATCCTTGTTGGTATCTGTACTCACTTGGGATGTTCTCCACAACACCTTAAAGGCGGTGCTTTCGAAGAGATTGTCGAAGGTGTTCCAGACGGTTTCTTCTGCCCATGTCACGGCTCTAAGTTCGATATGGCTGGTCGCGTATTTCAAAACGTTCCTGCACCATTGAACCTTGTTGTTCCACCTTACCAATTCGTCGATGACGCTACGGTAATCATCGGTTCTGAAGCGGAGGCTGTGTAATATGAATGGTTTCTTAGCTTGGATTGAAGAGCGTATTCCAATGATGCGCGTTGCAAATATGCACGCCATCCAATACCCAGCACCAAAAAACATGAACTTTTGGTACGTATTTGGTTTCTTGGCCACTATCGTACTTGTTAACCAGATTGTTACTGGTATCTGGCTAACCATGAATTTTGTACCAACCGCTGAAGGTGCATTTGCGTCTGTTGAATACATCATGCGTGAAATCGACTACGGTTGGATCATTCGCTATATGCACAGCACAGGTGCATCAGCGTTCTTCGTTGTAGTTTACTTACACATGTTCCGTGGCATGATTTACGGTTCTTACCAAAAACCACGTGAGCTTCTTTGGGTGTTCGGTATGCTTATTTACCTAGCGCTAATGGCCGAAGCTTTCATGGGCTATGTATTACCGTGGGGACAAATGTCTTACTGGGGCGCGCAGGTTATCGTATCTCTGTTTGGTGCAATTCCTGTCATTGGTCCAGACCTAGTTGAATGGATCCAAGGTGACTACGTAATTTCTGGTGCAACCCTTAACCGCTTCTTTGCACTACATGTAATAGCGTTACCTTTAGTTATCGTTATTCTTGTGTTCTTACATATTATTGCTCTTCACGAAGTGGGCTCAAACAACCCAGATGGCATTGCCATTAAACATAAAAAAGGTTCGTTACCTGAGTCAGAAAAAACGCCTTATAAGATCCACGAGTATTACACAAGCAAGTATGACATCGCGGACGACGTATTACCTTTCTTCCCACATATCGTGCTAAAAGACTTGGTAGCCTTCTGTATCTTCCTAGGTTTGTTTACTTATGTTCTGTTCTTTGCCCCTGAAATGGGTGGTAAGTTCCTTGAGCATCCAAACTTTGAAATTGCTAACCCGCTGAAAACGCCTGAGCACATTTTCCCTGTTTGGTACTTCACGCCTTTCTATGCCATCTTGAAAGCGGTACCGGATAAACTGTTTGGTGTTATTGCCATGTTTGGTGCGATTGCCGCCTTGTTTGCTTTACCTTGGCTAGACCGCGGTAAAGTTAAGTCTTGGCGTTATCGCTGTGGCCTACATAAAGTAAACTTAATTGTTTTTGCTATCGTGTTTGTATTCTTGGGTTACCTAGGTGGTACACCTCAAGAAAACTGGAAAATTATTGCGTCTCAAATTGCGACTGTAATGTATTTCGGTTTCTTCATCGCGCTATTTATTTACAGCAAAAACGAAGCCACTAAGCCTGTACCAGCGAGGATCTCTAAATGAAAAAGTTGATGTTTTTCTTAGCCTTCTTCGTGCCTGGCGTTGCTATGGCGGCAGGTGGTAACGTTCACCTTGATAAGGCACCAATTGACCTTACAGACAAAGCGTCTTTGCAGCGCGGAGCCCAGTTGTTCATGAACTATTGCTTGGGTTGTCACTCAATGCAGTACCAGCGCTATCAACGCTCTTTCCAAGACTTAGGCATTCCAGACGAGTTAGGTCAGGAATACTTACAGTTCACAGGTGAGAAAGTGTCTGACTACATCACTCGTGCTATGCCAGAAGAAGCTGCGGCAACTTGGTTTGGTGCTGCACCACCAGATTTGACCTTGGTTGCTCGTGTTCGCGGTGAAGATTGGATTTATACCTATCTGCGTTCGTTTTACGCTGACGACAGTCGTCCATTTGGCGTAAATAACAAGGTATTCCCAGAGGTGGGTATGCCCCACGTGTTACAGTCACTTCAAGGTGTTCCTTCTGAAACTTATGAAGAAACAATGATCGATGGTGAGATGGTTAAGCGATACGTTGGCTTGAAAGCTGACGGCAGTGGCTCTATGAATGCCGCTGAATATGACCAAGCTGTTGCAGACATTGTGAACTTCCTTGAGTACACAGGTGAACCTTCTAAGCTTGAATCACACAAGATTGGTAAGTGGGTGTTAGCCTTTATCCTAGTATTGTTTATCTTTGTTTACTTATTGAAGAAAGAATACTGGCGAGAAGTACACTAATACATCAAGTTTTATGTATAATAGCAAAGGGGGCGTCTCGCCCCCTTTTTTGGTATTTGTAAGTTGCCCATGTGATATGGGTTTTTTGTTATTTCTCGACGGAGGAAATTGAATGGCCGTAGCCGCGAATAAACGTTCAATCATGGCGTTGTTCTCTGACACAATTGATATTTATAGCCATCAGGTACGTATTGTGTTGGCTGAAAAAGGTGTAGGTGTTGAAATCAGCTACACAGATCCCAGCAACCTGCCTGAAGATCTGCTTGATTTAAACCCTTACGGTACGGTTCCTACTCTGGTCGACCGTGAATTAGTGCTATATACCTCGCACATTATCATGGAATATCTTGATGAGCGTTTCCCTCATCCTCCACTTATGCCTGTATACCCAGTATCTCGCGGTCAAAGCCGTTTGATGATGCACCGTATAGAGCAAGATTGGTATTCACTAGCGGCGCGTATTTTCCGTGGTGAAGGCGATGTAGATGCTGCACGCAACGAACTACGCGAAGCACTATTGGCGCTAGCACCAGTGTTTGGTGAAATGCCCTATTTCATGAGTGAAGAGTTTAGCTTAGTTGACTGCTATCTAGCACCGCTATTATGGCGTTTACCAGCACTAGGTATTGAATTGAATGGCGCTGGCAGCAAAGAAATCAATGCGTATATGAATCGTATTTTCTCGCGAGCTTCATTTAAAGCGTCTTTGACCGACCAAGAACGCGAAATTCACAATCCGTTGTAATGGGTATGACGTCAAATCAGCCTTACTTGCTCCGCGCATTTTACGAGTGGATCGTAGATAACGATTTAACACCTTATATTGTAGTTAATGCGTTGAGTCCAAACGTTGAAGTACCCCAAGAGTTTGTTAAAGACGGTCAAATCGTACTTAACATTTCTCCTGGCGCATGCGTTAACTTTATGTTGGATATTGAAGGTATTTCCTTTCAAGCGCGATTCGGTGGTCAACCTAGACGGTTGAGCATGCCTTGTGATGCTGTTATGGCTATTTATGCACGAGAAAATGGCGCAGGAACTGTGTTTGCTACTGAAGAAGAGTTTGAAAAAACGAGTTCAGAAGCGTCCAAAACGCCTGTTGAAGAAGCTCCAACACCGCCTAAACGGGGTAAACCTTCGTTAAAGGTCATTAAGTAAATTAGTGTGATGTGTTTCAAAAGCCGATAGGGAAACCTACCGGCTTTTTTAATACTCGAATCAGACTAAGAAGAGAGTTGCTGTACCTAAGAATGCGAATATTCCTACTACGTCTGTAATTGTAGTTAGGATGACGCTTCCTGCGAGAGCTGGGTCAATTTTAAGACGTTTCATGATAATAGGTAGTGTCGCACCCGCTAACGCTGCCGCGATAAGATTTACCATCATTGCAAAGGCAATAATCACCCCCAGCATATAGTCTTGTTTCCATAGCGCAATTACCGAAGCAATGAGTACTGCCCAAATTGCACCATTGAGAAAGCCAATGGATAGCTCTTTGCTGATTAGCCAACGAGAGTTACTAGCGTTGACGTGTCCTAGTGCCATGCCTCGGATAACGAGAGTCAGAGTTTGGTTACCAGCTACCCCACCCATGCTTGGCACAATAGTGTTGAGGATAGCAAGCACGGCAAGCTGACTTAGCGTGGCTTCAAAAAGGTCGCTAACCATAGCAGCCATGAGGGCTGTTACTAGGTTTACAGCAAGCCATACCGAACGTCTTTTAGTACTTTGAAGTACTGGTGCAAAGGTATCTTCATCGTCTTCCAAGCCAGCCATACTCATCATGGAGTGTTCGGCGCCTTCGCGAATAATATCTACCACGTCGTCGATAGTGATACGACCAAGTAATCGATGATTTTCGTCAACTACGGGAGCGGATAGCCAGTTGTAGCGCTCGAAAAGGCTAGCGACTTCTGTGTTGTTCATGGTCACTGGGATCGCTTCTGACTCTTCGTCCATTACGTCAGCCACAGAAGACTCGGGATCTGATGTAAGAAGTCGAGATACTTGAACAATGCCCACTAAATTATCAGTGCGATTAACCACGTAAAATGTATCAGTGTTTTCCGGCAGTTCACCTTTCAACCTCAGATAACGTAAAACTACGTCAATACTTACATCAGGGCGCAAGGTAATGGTGTCTGTGTTCATAATGAACCCAGCGGTATCTTCCCCAAAGGAAAGGGCTTGCTCGGCGCGGTGTCTGTCCTGAGCGTCCATTGACTCAAGAATATCCTGTAGAACAGGTTCAGGAAGGCTGCTTAATGTTTCTGCAAGATCATCGGTATCCATTTCTTCCAAGGCGTCAACCACCTTGGCAGGAAGCATCTTGGCAATAATACCGTTACGCACGTCATCAGACAGTTCTTCTAAAATATCACTGTGAAAATCTGCATCTATTAGTGCCCATAGGTCGTCACGAGTTCGCGCAGGGCTAGATTCTAAGATATGTGCAACGTCCGATGGGGGGAGTTCGAGTAATAGCTTTCGCGCAGAAACAAATTGCCCATTGTTGAGGGCATCGTTCAATGTATTGAGTTGGCGTTGTGCGTATTTGAAAGCGAGGGCTTCTGCCACGAGAACCTACTTACTTAAAAGGAAGTTGAATGCAGCTGTAGGATAGCGTATTTACCTAGAGGCTGTCATGGCTAAACGCATGAAAAACTGGCTTTATTGCAGTGAAGTAAGTTTATTCTTCTTCGTTGAACTTACCTTCGATGAGCGCTTCAATGGCATCGATGGCTTGTTCTGCATCGGGTCCATCGACTTCTACATCCACTTGCTCACCTTGATGACTTTCTAACATCATTAAACCTAACACGCTATTAGCGTTGGCTTGCTTATCACCTTTTAGCAGAAGGATGTTGGCATCAAACTTATTTGCTAGTTGAACTAACTGAGTAGCTGCTCTAGCGTGAAGGCCAAGCTTGTTCACTATCGTAAGCGTTTTTCTAATCTTCATTGATTTAACTCGCGATGACGAATTTGAACATCTGGATGTAATTCTCCAAATGTTTTTGCCAGTGTTTGCGCTATAAATACCGAACGATGCTGTCCGCCGGTACATCCAATAGCAACAGTCACATAGCTTCTGTTGTTACGCTCTAAATGTGGAAGCCAAGTAGTAATTAAGTTTTGAATTTGCCAAATGTATTTGGCCACTATTGGCTGACCACCGAGGAAGACTTCACAAGGGGTATCTAAACCGGTTAAATGACGCAAATCGGGTTCCCAGTGTGGGTTGGGTAAAAAACGTGCATCAAAGACATAATCAGCGTCTTTAGGAATACCGTATTTAAAACCAAATGATTCAAACACCAATACCAAGCGGGAGCTTTTTTTGCCCAAAATGCGCTCGCGGATGAGTTCAGCGAGCTGATGTATGGTGAGTTTGTCGGTATCTAAGTACAGATCACAACGTTCAACGATGGGCGCCAGTAAATCAGATTCTGCTTTAATGGCCTCAGAGAGTGATTTATTTTCACGAGCAAGGGGATGCAGTCGGCGAGTTTCACTAAAGCGTTTAACCAATACATCGTCACTGGCATCAATATAAACAATAGTCATTGACCAAGAAGAAGGGAGATAATCGAGTATTTCAACCAGATCCGCAGGGTCTTTAGGCAGGTTTCGTACATCAATACTTACTGCTACTTGATCGTACTCGTCTACCACGGTGTGAGTTAGCGTTGGCAGCAGATTAACGGGAATGTTGTCTACACAATAATATCCCAAGTCTTCTAAAGCACGCAGTGCTACTGACTTTCCTGATCCTGACCGACCACTGATAATAATCAGTTTCACCCGTCTTCTCCCTTATGCTTATTGGTATAGCGCAGATAGGATATCGTCAGCGCTGGTTGCTTTTCGAATGGCTTTCACCGTGTCTTTGTCGTTGAGCTTACCTGCCACTGTAGCCAGGGTTTGCAAGTGTCCTTCGGTTTGCGCTTCAGGAACAAGCAAGGCAAAAAAGATATCGACTGGCTGGTCGTCAATGGCATCAAAATTAATCGCAGGGTTAGTAGTGACCACAATGGCAATTACTTGTTGTAAACCGGGTAGTCTTCCGTGGGGCAGTGCAATACCGTTTCCGATCCCTGTACTACCCATACGCTCTCTAGCGACTAGACTTTCTAACACTGCACTTTGGTCAATAGCGTCACTGTGCCCAGCGGCGATGTCGCTAATGATCTCTAGAATTCTCTTTTTACTATTACATTGAACCGCACAGACTGTGCGGTTCAAACTTACTATGGCTTTAATATCCATGGATGACTTAGTGTTTTTTGAGTTTTTCCTTATGCTTGATGACTTGCCGGTCGAGTTTGTCGACCATACTGTCAATCGCAGCATACATATCAGCATCTTGAGAAGACGCGAAGACTTCAGCACCGCTCAAATGAACAGTAGCTTCCGCTTTTTGATTAAGTTTTTCTACGTTCAGGATGACATGCACATTAGAAATGTGATCAAAGTGACGTTCGAGTTTGCTGAATTTTGTATCGACATAGTTACGCAAAGAGTCTGTAATTTCTACATGATGACCAGTAAGGTTTATTTGCATATTTCGTCTTCCTTATAAATTCAAGCCTGTTAAATAAGGCTTTTGCGTTGGTTCGACGGTGGAATCGACAAAGATTCCCGGTACTTTGCTATTGTTCGCCGAGCCACTTTAATACCTTGGTCGGCCAACAACTGAGCAATCTTACTATCACTTAATGGCTTGCTTGGCTTTTCCGCCGCAACAAGCTTTTTAATCAATGCGCGGATCGCAGTTGAAGAACACTCACCACCAGATTCAGTGGCGACGTGACTTGAGAAGAAGTACTTCAACTCGAAAATACCCCGAGGGGTATGCATATATTTCTGCGTTGTTACGCGAGAAATAGTGGACTCATGCATGTCGACCATTTCGGCGACATCATTCAGTACCATAGGTTTCATCATTTCTGGCCCGTGTTCGAAAAAGCCCATTTGTTGTTGAACGATGCAGTTTGCAACCTTCATCAGGGTATCATTTCGAGACTCCAAGCTTTTGATAAACCATTTTGCCTCTTGCATGTGTGAGCGAATGAATTGAGAGTCGCTACTATTACGCGCTCCACGACTCATCGCTGCATACTGCTGATTTACTGACAACTTCGGTAAGCTGTCTGGATTTAACTCGACTAACCATCGCCCATTCTTTTTGGTTACGGATACGTCAGGTATTACGTATTCAGGCTCTTTAGTAATTAAAGCGCTGCCTGGACGAGGATTTAATGTTTGAAGAAGACGCATGGCTTCGCGTAATTGGTCTTCCTTCAAACGACTCTTTCTCATAAGCGTACGATAATCTTTACTACTTAAAAGTTCCGAATAACTTTCGAGTAATAGCTTAGCTTCTGCAAGCCATGGAGTGTCATCAGCAAACTGACGTAGCTGCACCAGTAAACATTCTTCAGGTGACCGTGAACCAGAACCTATAGGATCGAATAATTGAATACGTTTTAATACGCATTCCACTTCGTCCATTTCGATGGGCTCTTCCATATCCTCTGAATTTACCGCTTCCAAAATGTCTTCCAGTGGAACGGTGAGGTAACCCGATTCATCGATAGAGTCAATTATCGCCGTGGCAATGGCTCTGTCAGTGTCAGAAAAAGGCGTTAAACGCATTTGCCACAACAAATGACCCTGAATGTCTTCTGTGGTTTCACCTTGAAACACTTGGTCGTCTTCACTACTAGACGGACCTGGCGCAGGCGCAGAGGATGCTGAGTAATATTCATCCCAAGTACTGTCTATGGGTAACTCGTCAGGTAAATCGTTTTTTTCGAGGGCATCGCCGGCTTCGATACTGTCGCTTGCCGTTGCAGATGGTGTTTCTTCTGATTCTTGGCGCTCTAAATTGGACTTTTCAGGTGTGTCTAAATCTAGGCCCTCTTCAATCTCCAATAGTGGGTTTGAGTCTAAGGCTTCTTGAATTTCTTGTTGCAGATCGAGCGTAGACAACTGCAAAAGCTTGATAGCTTGTTGCAGCTGTGGCGTCATAGTGAGTTGCTGACTGAACTTTAGTTGTAAAGATGGTTTCATCTACGTCTTATTACTGTGTTCTATTGTAAATGCGCCAAACGCGATAATGCTTAAATGACAATTCAGTTACACTAACTATAGCCTGAATTGCTCCCCTAGGTATACATCTCTGACTTTTTGATTACTTAAAACTTCTTCAGCCGTTCCTTGGGCAATAAGTTCACCGCGACTCACAATATAGGCTTTTTCACAAACATCGAGGGTTTCTCTAACATTGTGGTCTGTGATGAGGATTCCGATTCCTCTGTCACGAAGATGTTGAATGATCTTCTTTATATCATTTACCGAAATTGGGTCAACACCAGCAAAGGGCTCATCGAGCAAAATAAATTGAGGATTAGCGGCTAGCGCCCTGGCAATCTCAACTCTGCGACGTTCACCGCCTGACAGACTCATACCCGTACTATTACGTATATGGTTAATATTAAATTCGTCAAGTAGGGCGTCAGCCTCTTGTTCCCTTTGGTCGCTGGTAAGACCATTACGAGTTTGCAATATCGCCATGATATTGTCGTAAACAGTCAATTTTCTAAAAATAGAAGCTTCTTGAGGGAGGTATCCAATTCCTCTACGAGCTCTCTCATGCATAGGTTGATGGGTAAGCTCGTTGTCGTCGATATGAATTTTGCCCTTATCGAGAGGTACTAAGCCCACTATCATGTAAAATGTGGTTGTTTTACCTGCGCCATTAGGCCCAAGCAAACCAACTATTTGCCCAGTAGACACACAAAGGCTTACGTCTAAAACAACCTGTCTAGATTTATAGGATTTTGCAAGATGCTGCGCACTAAGTGTTGCCATTATTCCTTGTTATCCTCTGACCCATCGTCTTCATCTGTTTCTTGATCATCGTCTTGGGTCAAATCTCTGATGGCTTGTGGTGTAAAGACTGTAGTTACTCGGCCACTGCTTTCTTCGTTATCAGCATTACTGGTGGCAAGGAGTTGCTCTGTCGTCATATCGTAGATGATAACGTCGCCTTTCACCATGCTAGTATCTTGTTGTAACTCAGCGTTACCGGTTAGCGATATAGTCCGTGCAGCAACTTCATAGCGAATTTCGTTGGCTCGCGCAAATACTGGGTTTCCGTCTTCAAGGGTCTGTGAATAACTCGCTGGCGTCCCTCGTGCGACAAAAATTTCTCTACCTTCTCCATCAGATGCGATTACTTCAACTTCGTCAGCAGTTATTTTTAACGAGCCCTGAACGATGAGTACGTCATCACGGAATAGTGAAGTTTTATTTTTACCGTCGACGAATTGTGATTTTGCATCTACTTGAATAGGTAATGCAAAATCGTCATCTGCGCCCTGTGAATGTAGGCTCGTTAACCCCAACAGTAAACTAGTTGCTAGGGGAATAAATCGTTTGTACATGGTCGATCAACTCATATTGTTGAGTATGTAAATTAGCATTAAATCCATTACTGTTAATGACAAACTGCTCACCCATGATCTTCACGGGTTGATCCGAAGTCATTGCCTTACTTGTCAGGTTTATTTCTAAAAATGCTGTTGTAATGGTTTGAACAAAGTCGTCACTGGTTTGGTTCGCAATAATGACATTATTTTCCAATTGAATCAGCTCATTATTGTAAACCGTGCCTTCAGAAGCCGTGACTTGCCACGGCGCTAGCGTCGTATGCGAGTAAAGGGTGTAGTTGGGCTCTTGGAATAAGACAAAACCCAATTGGTCGTAATGTTCCATTTCTTTCGCAAACACCACGTGATTGACTCGCCCCTCTTGGTCATAAAGGGTAGTAGTAATATTTTTGGCCCGGTAACTAGGACTTAAGGCATATGAATCTTGAGATGGCGCCACACTTGGTTCTTCCTCCATGAAAGTTGGAATATACATGAGAAGCGCTAGGCTAAATAGCCCAGAAATACTGACGCCTAAACGATTCATATACTAGCTCCATGAATACCGTCTAGCTTGTTGTGGACCTGAAGAAGGGTGTCTGCAATTTCTCTAACGGCGCCAAAACCGCCGGGGAGGGTGGTTATCCAATTCGCTTGTTGTGACACTTGCGGGTGAGCGTCTTTCACGGCAATTTTTACATCTACTTTTTGGAACATACCTGTGTCTGGCATATCATCGCCAACCGCAGCAACTTCTGCCGCTGACAGATCTAGTTCCTTCATCAATGATTCTAGAGCGGCTGATTTATGTTCTTCACCTTGAATGATATGCGCTACATTCAGCGCTTTCATGCGATTTTCGACAATTGCTGAACGTCTTCCAGTAATAACTGCTACGCTAATACCAGCGTTAACTAGTGCCTTTACACCATAGCCATCACGAGTGTGGAAGGCTTTAAGCTCTTCTCCGTCGTTGCCTAAGTAAATGCGCCCGTCGGAGAATACACCGTCGACATCGCACACTAACAGTTTCACTTTTTTTAGTTTATTAATGAGGTCTATGGGTAACTCAGTATACAGGGTAGAAACAAGTGCAGACATAATGATTTATAATACTCCCGCTTTTAGCAGAATGTGCATATTAAATGCACCTACAGGTTGACGGTTTTCGTCGACTACCATGAGTGCAGTGATCTTATTTGCTTCCATTATGTTCAGTGCTTCCACCGCAAGTTCATGTTTGCTAGTGGTTTTTCCACCCTTAGTCATTACCGACGACACAGTGGCATTATGAATATCCACTTTGGCATCTAATATTCGTCGCAAATCACCATCGGTGAAAACGCCAATTAAAGAGCCGTCATTATCTACGACCCCCGTCATACCAAGCCCCTTTTTAGAAATTTCTAACAATGCCTCGGCGATAGTCGAATCTGGTTGAACGAGAGGAAGGGCATCACCGCTGAGCATAATATCTTCAACGCTAAGTAATAGTTTTCTTCCCAGACTGCCACCGGGGTGAGACAAGGCGAAATCGTTAGAAGTGAAGCCTTTTTTATCAAGCAGTGCCACCGCAAGTGCGTCGCCCATTACCAAGGTTGCTGTGGTACTTGAAGTGGGTGCCAAGCCCAAAGAACAGGCTTCTTCGGCTACACTAATATCTATGACTATATCTGCATACTGACCTAAGCTACTGGAGTTGCTGTTTGTCATGGCGATAACGGGAACGTTCAAGCGTTTTACCACGGGTAATAAGTTGAGAAGTTCAGCGGTTTCTCCCGAGTTAGAAATGGCAAGCAGTACATCGCCTTTACTTAGCATGCCTAAGTCACCGTGATTAGCTTCGCCAGGATGCATAAAGAAAGATGGCGTGCCAGTGCTGGCGAGGGTAGCGGCAATCTTGTTGCCAATGTGGCCTGATTTCCCCATGCCACATACAACGACTTTTCCCGTACAGTGAAAAAGTAAGTCGCATGCTGCGGTAAAGCGTTCGTTCAACCGGTCGGACAATGCGGTGATTGCGGCAACTTCTATATTGATAACCCGTTTGGCAGACTGAATATATTCGTTCATAGCTATTTACCCGAATAGCAAGAATTGGTAGGCGATGAAACTCATTAATAGCAAACCACCATCGAACCGAGAGATACGTCGCTTTCCTTTCATAGTAAAGCTAAATAAGAAGAGTGCGAGTGTAAGACCGAGCATTACCCAGATATCTCGCCCATTGGCATCAGCGTCAAGCAATCCGGGGGCGATGAGGCCAGGCATACCAAGTACGGCTAACAGATTGAAAATGTTTGATCCTATGATGTTACCGAGCACCAAATCATCTTCACCTTTGCGAATACCGGCAATACAAGCCGCAAGTTCTGGCAAGCTGGTGCCTAGCGCAATAATTGTTAAGCCTATGACTAAGTCAGAAACACCAAAGTAGCGCGCAATAAATACCGCAGAATCAACAAGGAAGTGGGCGCTAAGTGGCAACAAAACAAGACCAACGCCAATCCACAACAGTGCCATGTGGTTGGGTACATCAGTCGGGATTTCTTCTTCAGTTTCAGCAAGTAAAGGGTCGTTTTTTTCTGCTTGAAGAGATAGGTAACCCATCATGGCCAAAACGAAAACGAATAGCACTATAAGAATTAAGCCCTCGTAGTTTGCTAGTTCACCATCAAACAGAAAAGCCACCGCAATGAGAGTGATGACAATAAGTGCTGGAAGTTCTCGTTTAAGGGTTGATGACGCAACCGTAAGTGGCTTGAATAAGGCGGTGATGCCAAGTACCAGCGCAATATTAGTAATATTAGAACCCAAGGCGTTACCCACGGCAGTATTCATATTACCGTTGACAGACGCCATAGCTGATACGACTATTTCTGGCGCAGAAGAACCCATGGCAACAATGGTAAGGCCAATCATCATAGGAGAAATTCCTATGTTCTTGGCAAGTGCAGATGCACCGTATACAAAACGATCTGCACTCCAGCTCAGAATACCCAAGCCCACGAGAAAAATGACAATTTGTAAGAGCACGACAACCTAACTACGTTTCTTTTTTGTGGATTGTCGCAAAAACCATGCAATATTCCTATGGTTATGAACGTAAATTTATTCAGCGAGTGATCTGTTCATGTGCTATTCATCTACAATTTTCTACCATTCGTAATACTTGAACATAATATGTAACGTTTTGCTTTTGGCTGGGCCTTTAAAAACGCGTACAATGACCTTAATTACACTGATCAGTACACTTTTGCTTTTTGTGTCAGCATAATTGTGTTCAAGGAATGTAAAAATACCCCGAATTTTGTAGCGTATCCGCTCATCTTCGTTTTTGAATTTAGTCATGAGTCGACCTTTTAAACTATGGACAATTTAGTCGAAATCGACAATTTAACCTTTAGTCGCGCAGAGCGGGTAATTTACGACGGAATATCACTAAAGATTCCCAAAGGTAAAATTACTGCAGTGATGGGCCCCAGTGGCATTGGTAAAACTACCCTTTTAAAGTTAATGGGCGCGCAGTTAATGCCAGACGAGGGCGATGTAAAGTTTGATGGTACGTCTCTTGTTGGTATGAGGCGAAGCGAACTATACAAAACCCGTCGCAGAATGAGCATGTTGTTTCAAAGTGGCGCGCTTTTCACCGAAATGAGTGTGTTCGATAATGTGGCGTTTCCGTTACGAGAGCATACTCGTTTGTCAGAGGACATTATCGCAACTATTGTATCTCTTAAGCTGCAAGCCGTTGGTCTTCGAGGAGCGGCATCACTGATGCCCAATGAATTATCTGGTGGTATGGCAAGGCGAGCCGCATTAGCAAGAGCTATTGCACTGGATCCAGACCTTATTATGTATGACGAGCCATTTGCTGGACAAGATCCCATATCTATGGGGGTGCTTGTTAAGCTCATTCGCGCTTTAAATGATGCTTTAGGGCTAACAAGTGTTGTTGTTACTCATGATGTCACTGAGGTGCTAACCATAGCAGACTATATTTATATCTTGGCCGACAAGCGCATTATTGGCGAAGGCACCGCTGAACAAATCAAACATAGTGATTCTCCTTTAGTTCAGCAGTTTTTGCAGGGGCAAGCTGACGGCCCTGTGCCATTTCACTTCCCAGCTTCTAGTCTTGAAACCTCACTGTTTGGAGAAAACCGATGAACTTTTTCCAATCAATAGGAGCCTCTACATTAGGCAAATTAGGAGCAGTAGGCCGAGCGACGCTAATGCTTATTGGCGCTATCATTGCAGTGCCCCGTGTTAAAAACATTCCGTTGATTATCAAGCAAATTCACGTAGTAGGTGTTCAGTCACTGTTGATAATCATGGTTTCGGGCTTATTTATCGGCATGGTAATGGCGTTACAGGGCTACACTATATTGGTTGACTACGGCGCCGAAGGTAGCTTGGGGCCCATGGTTGCCCTGTCTTTACTCAGAGAACTTGGCCCCGTGGTTACTGCGTTGTTGTTCGCCGGCCGAGCGGGTTCAGCCCTAACGGCTGAAATTGGTTTGATGAAAGCTACCGAGCAACTTAGCAGTTTAGAAATGATGGCAGTTGACCCTTTGCGCAGAATTATAGCCCCGCGCTTTTGGGCGGGAATAATTGCCATGCCTATGCTAGCGGTGATTTTTAGCGCCATCGGTATCTTAGGCGGGCACTTGGTCGGCGTAGACTGGCTTGGGGTAGACGCAGGTAGCTATTGGTCAATTATGCAATCTACCGTTGAGTGGAACCAAGATGTGGTAAATGGCGTCATAAAAAGCCTCGTTTTTGCCCTAGTTGTCACTTGGATTGCCATATTTAAAGGTTACGATTCCATACCTACATCAGAGGGAATCAGCAAAGCCACCACCGAAACAGTGGTATTTTCTTCATTAGCAGTACTTGGGTTGGATTTTGTGCTTACCGCCCTGATGTTTGGAATTGAGTAGAGGACTAGTATGAACAAATACAAAACGGAAGTGTTAGTTGGCGTTTTTGTTGCACTTACCATTGGCGCATTATTGTTGTTGGCGTTAAAAGTTGCTAATCAGACAGTGGCTAGTGATAGCGCCACTTATACCCTTTACGCAAAATTTGACAACATTGGCGGGTTAAAGCCACGTTCGGCGGTAAAAGTAGGTGGTGTGACTATAGGTAGAGTTGACTCTATTACCCTTGACTCAAGCGATTTTACCCCAGTTGTAGAGCTTAGCATCATGCAGGAATACAGTGGCTTCCCCGAAACAAGCTCGGTGTCAATTTTAACCTCAGGTCTATTAGGTGAGCAGTACGTCGGTTTTCAGCCTGGTTTTTCTTTCGACGGTGTAGCCGATCTTCAAGACGGCGACTACCTGCAAGACACTAAATCAGCACTAGTATTAGAAGACCTTATTGGGCAGTTTTTGTTTAACCGCGGTAGCGACGACGATTAAGTTTGTGTAAAGAATGCAAAGAATCGAGAAAAAGTTCGGTCTGTTGTATTGAAAGTAATTTTTAGGAGAAAAGATTTTGAAAAACTGGATGGTGGTAATTGGGTGTGTGATTGCTTTGTTGTCGGGAGTGACCCACGCGCAAGAAATTAATGACCAAAATCCTTATCAACTGGTTCAGGGGGTAGCAATGAAAACCTTTGAACGAATTAAGGCGAATCAGGAAGCAATAGCGCAAGATCCTGAAATGCTGAGGCTCATTATGGAAGAAGAGCTAGTACCACATATTGACTACAAGTTTGCCGCCTTTATGGTTTTGGGTAAGCACTTTAAGTCGGTTCCAAAAGAAAAAATGGGTGAGTACTTGAGTGTGTTTCGTCAGTATTTAATTACCACTTATGCCGTGGCTATGGGGTATTACGACAATCAAACTGTTGTTTTTCAGCCCGAAAGTGATTTTGCCGATGAGAAGTCAGTCACCGTGCGTGCTGTTATTCAAGATCCTGTTCGCCCAGAAATTAAGATAGCGTTTAAAGTTCGCAAAGACGCGCGCACTAACGCTTGGAAGGCATATGATATGGTGGCTGAAGGTATCAGTATGCTCAACAGCAAACGAAGCGAATTTGAATCGATTTTACGTACTGATGGTATTGACGCTGTAATCGCCCTCATGAGAGAGAAAATCTCTCGCCCAGTGGAACTTAACAATTCAACTCAGGCTAGTACCGAAGGTTAATAACGTGCGAGTTTTTACCATAGAAAGCAAGAGAAACCTTGTTATTAGCGGACACTTAGACAGAGATACTCTGACCAAAAATTGGTGGGACTGTTTAACCGGAAATGAGCGGGCGGAGTTGGTAAAGGAACAACATTGTTCCTTTGACCTAACAAAAGCTCAGCGGGTAGATAGCGCCGGCTTAGCATGGCTGATCAATGCGATTAGAGACGGAAAGCGTCAAGGTATATCGGTAACCTTAGTTAACTTACCAGAAAAACCCCTTCAACTTGCGAAAATTAGCGACGTTGATGGTTTTTTATCGGTAGAATGAACTCACTCAAGTAAGCGAAAGAAGTAGGTTATGGAATTATCAGAGATTGAAACCCTCTTAAAAGAAGCGCTAAACCTAGACGAAGTCTACGTAAAAGGTGAAGGCTCACACTATAATATTATTGCTGTTAGCGATGCATTTAACGACATGAGTCGTGTGAAACGCCAACAAGCGGTGTACGCACCCTTGGCAGATAAGATTGCCGACGGCACAATGCATGCCGTGAATATTAAAACGTTTTCGGTTGCCGATTGGGCTCGCGAGCGCCAATTTAATATCCCTCAGTAATCCGGACGGTTATTCGTGGATAAACTCATAATTAAAAAAAGCCCACCCTTGAAGGGCAGTGTCACTATCTCCGGTGCTAAGAACGCAGCATTACCTTTACTGATGACACCGCTATTGAGCGATGAGCCTTGTCGTTTTACTAATGTACCTCGGCTTCGCGATATCAATACTACATTGTCGCTATTACAAGAGTTGGGTTGTGCCATTGCGCGACCTGCTGCTAACGACGTAATCATTGATGCCAGTACTTTAGAAAGCGTAACCGCGTCGTATGAACTTGTTCGCACTATGCGAGCTTCTATTCTGGTGCTTGGACCTCTGTTGGCAAAACAAGGTAAAGCGAACGTTTCCCTTCCTGGCGGTTGTGCTATTGGCGCAAGGCCAGTGAACCTTCATTTATCTGGCCTAGAAAAGATGGGGGCAGAGATTGAAGTTGACGAAGGGTATATTCGAGCGACGGTTGATGGCCGTCTAAAAGGCGCTCGTATCTTTATGGATATGGTGAGTGTTGGTGCTACTGAAAACTTAATGATGGCTGCCGCCTTAGCTGACGGTACCACTATACTTGAGAATGCAGCTCGAGAGCCTGAAATAGTTGATTTGGCTAACTGCCTTATTCAGATGGGCGCAAATATTACTGGTGCGGGTTCTGATAAAATCACTATCGAAGGTGTAGAAACTTTGAATGGTTGTGATTATCGTGTACTTCCAGATCGCATTGAAACGGGAACCTTTCTGGTTGCTGCGGCAGTGTCCGGTGGTCACATTCGGTGTGAAAATGCTGCGCCTGATACACTTGATGCAGTGCTAGATAAGTTAGAGCAAGCCGGTGCTGAAATTACTACAGGTGAGGATTGGATCGAGCTAGATATGAAAGCGCATCCTCCCAAAGCCGTTACTTTAAAAACTGCTCCGCACCCAGCGTTCCCCACTGATATGCAGGCTCAATTTGTTACTTTGAACTGTGTGGCGGAAGGTACAGGAGTTGTTACGGAAACGATTTTTGAAAACCGTTTTATGCACGTTCCTGAGCTGCAACGTATGGGGGCCGAAATTTCGCTTGAAGCTAATTCAGCCGTATCAAAGGGCCAGTCTGTGCTAAAGGGGGCTCCAGTAATGGCAACTGACTTACGTGCTTCGGCGAGTTTAGTTATTGCTGGGCTTATTGCCGATGGAGAAACCCATGTGAATCGTATCTATCACCTAGATAGGGGATATGAAGCTATTGAAGAGAAGCTTCGTGGTTTAGGTGCGAATATAGAAAGGGTAAAAGAGTAGTTTTGTTAGGGGCTTAATTAGCCCCTAATTCCGCAACTGTAGCTTTGAGCGTAATTAAGTTACCACCACGACTCACTTCAATCTTTAATTCTGTGCCAGGCTTAGTCTCTGCAATCATATTAAGCGTGTCAGCAGCACTTTCGATATCGATGCCATTAATAGCCAAGATAACATCTTGCGGTTGAATACCTGCTATATCAGCGGGACCTCCGATAGCGACTTCGGTAACAAAAATTCCCGAGCGATTTTGCAGTTGATCTCCGCTAATACCCAACTGACCGCGAATAACTTTACCGTTTGCGATAATGTCATTCATTACCCGCTTAGCGATTGAATAAGGCACAGCGAAGTTTATACCGTCTACATTACGAGGGCGGTTTCGGTTGTCTCTGACCTGAAAGTTCGCATTTGCAATTCCCATTAGAACGCCGTTGCTATCTACCAAAGCACCTCCTGAGTTACCTTGGTTAAGAACCGCGTCAGTTTGAATGTAGTCAACATAGTTAGATAAACCAGCGTTGCGACCAGCACGACTGACTATGCCGTGAGTAATGGTAAGGCCTAAGTCGTAGGGGTTTCCGATAGCCATCACCACATCGCCAACATGTATATCCGGATCATTTACTTGAGGAATACTATGAAGGTTTTCCGCTTTAACTTTAAGAACGGCTAAATCGGTAATTGTGTCGCTTCCTACGGTCTGAGCTTCTAACACAGTGCCGTCTTGTACTCTGACAAAAATACTATCTGCACCTTCAACTACGTGCTTGCAAGTCAGTATATACCCGTTGCTAGTCATAATTACGCCCGAGCCTAAGTTGGCCCGTTCTCGGGACTGATTTCTAAACAACCCAGTGTCGGTTTCAATACTTAAACTATATATATTGACAACGGCAGGGGCGGAACGACTGATGGCACTAAAGTAGCTTTCTCGCTCGTTACTAGGAGACGCTGAGGAAAAGAAACGTTGGGTGAACTGAGTACCTTGGCGCAATTCAGGTATGAAAAGAAGGAGTAACACTCCCACTAGCACGCCTAGTAGAACAGATTTTAAAATAAACCGAAGAATAAATTTGCTTGTCACAGCATACACTTACTAATAGTTGTACAACACGGGTGTATTGTAATCGTGCGCAAAATCATACCATTGAACCCCATATAAAACAAAAAAGCAGCGCCCAAGAGCACTGCTTTTTCTGCGATATCTACAATTTTATCGAATGACTAGGAATATACTGCTTCCGCCACGTCTAACATTTAGTGCAATAACGCCTTTTGCATTATCAAGTGCATCCCTAAACTCTGGCACAGTGTTGGTGCGAACTCGGTTAACACCTACGATGACATCATCGTTCTGTAGTCCAATACGTGCAGCAGGAGAGCCAGACTCTATATCTGAAACAACAATGCCATTGTTTCCACCAGCGTCGGTGCCGTTAGCAAGTGACGCGCCTTCAAGAGCAGGGTGTATACGCTCAGCCGTTACTGTGGTTTGCGTTGCATCACCAAGAACAACATCTAGGGAAATTTCTTCTCCTTGTCGAATAACCGTAAGTTCAACCTCGGCACCGGCACCCATACTGGCAATTTTAGCCCTTAGTTCTTGGAATCCGGTTAATTGTCTGCCGTTTACCGCAATGATAATGTCGCCAGCAAGAATGCCTGCTTCTTCAGCGGCTGACTCAGGCGTCACTTCGTTAACAAACGCACCCATATTGACTTCAGCGTCAACAGCTTCAGCCAGACCTGCGTCAACATCACTGCCTAATATTCCCAGCAAACCTCTTCTTACCTCGCCAAATTCTGCAATTTGGTCGGTAAGGTTTTTCATCATGTTGGCTGGAATGGCAAAGCCTATGCCCACGTTTCCGCCATTTGGTCCAAATATCGCGGTATTAATACCAACAAGCTCGCCGTGAAGGTTGACCAAAGCACCACCAGAGTTTCCGCGGTTAATGGCAGCGTCAGTTTGAATAAAGTCTTCATAACCGCCTATGTTCAAACCAGAACGACCTAAGGCGCTGACGATACCCGAGGTTACTGTCTGTGAAAGCCCGAAAGGATTGCCAATGGCAACAACAAAATCACCTACGCGAAGTTCATCTGAATTCGCCAGAGGTAACGCTGTAATATCTTCAGCTTCAATCTTTAGTAAGGCAATGTCACTTTGTTCATCTGAACCCAATTTCTTGGCGATAAACTCTCTGCCATCGGTAAGTTGAACCGTGATTTCGTCGGCATTGGCTACAACATGATTGTTGGTAACAACGTAACCTTTGTCTGCGTCAATAATGACACCCGAACCCAATCCGCGAAATGGACGTTCTTGAACTTGCTCTTGAGGGGCGCCAAAGAAATACTTAAACATTTCTGGCACGCGTTGACGGGAAGTTTGAGTTCCTTCAACGGCAATACTAACCACTGCCGGTGTCGCTTCTTCTAACATAGGAGCCAAAGAAGGGACTTCTTGCCTGTCGTTTCCAAAGAATGGCAATGCAGCAAGACTAGATGCGCTAAAAGAAACCGAGCTTGCAATAACTGCAGAGGCTAATAGGCATTGGCGAAAAGACATTTTCATAAATGCTTCTACTCCTTCATGTGATGCAATATATGACAAAAGTGAACAAGGCAGCCAAATGGACAGCCTTATTCTGTTGAAGTTTCAGAGCGTCTTGAACTTGGAAAGTTCCTTTACTGAGGCTTTTCCTCGGTAGACTGCCCAGAACCACCGACGAACAACCCTGAACTACTGTTCGCGAAGTCTTTTGGTTGTGCGTCAGTGACTTTTTTAGGTTTTGATTTATCACTATTAGAAATGTTGTTACGTAAGTAGGTTGTAGTTTGCTCACCAAAGTATGGGATTGCCGATGCCTCATCTTCAGGGGATTTAGCGAGCAAACCTTCGTAATCTTCAATTTGCTGACGTAACGTAGCGCATTGGCTTTCTATGCTAGTCAATGCTTGGCGAGACTGATGAATGTGATGTTGCGCTTGTTGAGCCAATATTTCTTTAACTTGTTTCTCTGCTGATACAGCGGTGGTTTCTCCTTGCTTACTCTGGAAAAAACGCCCCACAAAAAAGCCTATAACTAAACCTACAACTAACAAAGCAAGCGGTACTAACACTTCCATTTTTTTCTCCGAATCATGTTACAACAGGGTGAGTTCAATGATGGTTATCTAGTCACCCTCAACCTTGACTATAGCAAGGTAACCCGTAAATCTCGCCTATGCATAATAAATATTTTGGATATGCTGATTTCAACGTGCGATTCTACCGTGATTTCCAGTAAAATTAAGGTCATAATTGGATTTTTCAAGCAGGTCGGTGGAGCGGCGACGCTATTGACATTTAAGCAGGAGTGTTATCGGCGATGACGCCATGGGAAAAATATCAGAATGATTTAGAGCAGCCGGATTTTCATTACGATGCTGCTCAGGAAAACGCAGTAAGAGAATTACAACGGCTATTTGATGAGCTTACTGTAAAACCGAAAAAAACTAAGTGGCGAGTCAAAATAAAATCGGCTTTTGGTCGTGGACAGAAAACGCCCGGCGTTCAAGGTATCTACTTTTATGGTGGGGTAGGTCGTGGTAAGACTTATCTGGTGGATACGTTTTACGATTGCTTGCCATTTGACAAAAAAATGCGCGTGCATTTCCACCGATTCATGTATCGCATTCACGACGAACTTAAGCTACTGGAAAATGAGTCCGACCCGCTAAAAATAGTGGCCGCAAAACTAGCGAAAGAAACGCGAGTGATATGCTTTGATGAGTTTTTTGTGTCGGATATCACCGATGCCATGATTTTGGGTACGTTAATGGAAGCTCTGTTTGGTCACGGTATTGTGCTAGTCGCTACTTCTAACATTGTGCCCGATGACTTGTACCGCAACGGGCTTCAACGGGCGCGCTTCCTGCCTGCTATCGATTTAATTAATCAGAACACTCGCGTGGTTAACGTTGATAGTGGTATTGATTACAGGCTAAGAACCTTAGAACAAGCAGAGATATTTCATTATCCCCTCGACAAAGCTGCAACAGAGAACTTGCATAATTACTTTGGCCAACTAGCGCCAGAAGTTGGTACAGAAGGTAAAAAAATTATTGTTAACCACCGCGAAATCGAAACCCTGCGCGATGCCGACGGTGTGCTTATGATTGATTTTACCGCACTTTGCGAAGGCCCTCGAAGCCAGAGTGACTACATAGAATTTAGTCGTTTGTATCACTCAGTGTTGTTGGCCAATGTGAAGCAGATGGGGCAAAACAATGACGATGTGGCTCGTCGGTTTATTGCCATGGTCGACGAATTTTACGAACGAAACGTCAAGCTTATTATGTCGGCGGAAGTCGCGCTTGAAAGTTTATATACGGAAGGTTTATTGAACTTTGAATTTAAGCGTTGTTTGAGTCGTTTGAAAGAGATGCAGTCTCACGATTATCTTGCGTCACAGCATTTACCCTAACTAGTACTGTAAGTTTTCTGCCAAAGTCGGTAGAATTTGGCCAATTTTTTGCCCTTAGGGTGTGAGACAGAATTCGCGAACTTCGCGACGACAAAGAGAAGATTAAGATGGGAAGAGCATTTGAAGTAAGAAAAGCGTCAATGATGAAAACAGCTGGCGCTAAAACCAAAGTTTATTCTAAGTACGGTAAAGAGATTTACGTATGTGCAAAAAACGGTGGTGCTGACCCAGACACTAACCTTTCTTTACGCCGCTTGATGGAAAAAGCGAAGAAAGACCAAGTACCAAGCCACGTTATTGAAAAAGCGATAGATAAAGCTGCTGGTGGCGCAGGCGAAGATTTTCAACCTATGCGCTATGAGGGTTTTGGCCCAGGTAACTGCATGGTCATAGTTGATTGTTTATCAGACAACGCTAACCGTACGATCACGGAAGTAAGAAACTGCTTTACCAAAACTGGCGCAAAATTAGGTGCACAAGGTGCCGTGTCACATATGTTCGCTCACCAAGGTGTATTTCAGTTCGACGGCGATGATGAAGACGCGATTCTCGAAGTGCTTATGGAAGCGGATGTTGATGTAACCGACGTTGAAGTTGAAGACGGAAAAGTCACAGTATTTGCTCCTCACACTGAGTTCTACCAAGTGAAAACTGCATTAACCGAAGCATACCCAGACATTGCGTTTTCGGCGGAAGAAATTAGCTGGATCCCACAAACTGAAACTGACATCAGCGAAGATGACATGCCAATGTTCGACAAGTTCATGGACATGCTAAACGACTGTGATGACGTTCAACACGTATACCACAATGCGGTAACTCCCGCATAAATACACTGTTACTATCAAAAAGCCCTTGCTTCAATACCCAATCAGTCAGCTTCTCTGAACTGTTTTGCCTAATTCCCAGCAAGGGCATTTGCGTGTTATGAAAGACTATCACTCATTGAAAATTGACTCTTTGAGTGAGTGAATTACCATCTTGTCACTAAAACAATCTAACTCGACAGGATTAAAGGTATTTAAATGGCCACGCAAACCCCCACTTTATTTTCTTCGTTCGCAGCAGGTGGATTACAGCTAGATAATCGCATTGTAATGGCCCCTATGACTCGGCAATTTTCACCCAATGGCGTGCCAACTCAAGATGTAGCTGGGTATTACAAACGCCGTGCACAAGGTGGCACAGGTTTGATTATTACCGAGGGCACAACGGTCAATGACGAAGTGGCGACTATGGATGCTAACATTCCTCAGTTTCACGGTGATGCAGCTTTAGCAGGCTGGAAGCATGTGGTCGATGAAGTACACAGTGCGGGCGGAAAGATTATGCCTCAGCTATGGCACGTAGGTATGGCACGGGTCGCAGAAAAAGCACCGTTTCCTGAAATGCCTAGTGCTGGCCCGTCAGGGTTGTTTAAGCCGGGCAAGCAGGGTGCCGAACCAATGTCTCAAGGGTATATTGAAAAGGTGATTGCTGCTTTTGCGCAAGCTGCTGCCGATGCAAAGGCCGTAGGTTTTGATGGGATAGAAATTCACGGTGCACATGGATATTTGATTGATCAGTTTTTCTGGGAAGGCACAAACCAGCGTACCGATAGCTGGGGTGGTAGTATGGAGAATCGCGGTCGATTTGCGGTAGAAATTATCAAGGCCATTCGTGCCGCCACGTCGCCTGACTTTCCTATTGTTCTTCGCTATTCACAATGGAAACAACAGGATTACAGTGCTCGTTTAGCGTACACGCCGCAAGAACTCGAGGCATTTTTACTACCGCTGAGCGATGCGGGTGTAGATATCTTCCACTGTTCACAACGCCGATATTGGGAAAACGAATTCGACGGAAGTGAGTTGAATTTAGCCGGATGGACGAAAAAAATCACCGGAAAACCAACGATAACAGTGGGCTCTGTAGGCTTAAGCGACGACTTCTTCGGTGCGTTCCAAGGTCAAGGTTCTGAAACTCGTGCCGTTGATGACTTGCTTGAAAGACTGGCAAAACAGGAATTTGACCTTGTAGCAGTAGGTCGAGCTTTGCTTCAAGACCCTAATTGGGCTAATAAAATTCGCGACAACAAAACTAACGAGCTAGAGCAGTATTCAGCGTCTGCGTTAGCA
>JALUXV010000216.1 GCA_027013165.1 Alteromonadaceae bacterium | reverse complement strand
GGTGGCAGTGTCTATGCTGTCACTGCGAGAATACCCAGATATCGATCCTCCCATAGTGTCGGTGAATACAACCTACACAGGTGCATCTGCAAATATTGTAGAAACGCGAATTACGCAAATACTCGAGGATAGAATCTCTGGTATCGAAGGAATTAAAAATATTACCTCTACGTCAAGAAACGGAAGGTCTGATATTACCATCGAGTTTAATTTAGAGCGTGACATAGACGCTGCTGCTAACGACGTTCGCGAGCGTGTTAGCCGTGCGTTAAACAATTTGCCTGACCAGGCTGATCCGCCAGAAGTGTCAAAAGCCAACTCAGACGAAAATGCCATTATTTGGTACAACCTGCGAAGCACCAACCTAAACGTGATGGAGCTTACCGATTACGCCGAGCGCTTTGTGGTTGATCGCCTGTCTGTGGTTGATGGCGTTGCACGCATACAAATTGGTGGTGGTCGTCGGTATGCCATGAAGGTGTTCTTGGATCGCAATGCAATGGCTGCTAGAGGGATAACAGTAGCCGATGTTGAAAGTGTTATTCGCGCGGAAAACGTCGAATTACCAGCGGGTGAAGTAGAGTCGGTTGACAGAAACTTTGAAGTACGAGTAGCAAGAAGCTTTTTAACGCCGGATGATTTTGCCGAACTTACTGTGGCGGTGGGCAGCGACGGGTATTTAGTTCGTCTGGGGGAAATTGCCAAGGTTGAACTGACTGCTGAAGACGATGAAACCGAGTTTCGTGGTGATGGCGTTAATATGATCGGGTTGGGGATAGTTAAACAGTCTAAAGCCAATACCCTTGACGTCGCGCGATCAGCTCGTGAGCAAATTAAACGCATAGAAAGTACATTACCAGACAACATTTTTATTGTTGCCAGCTATGATTCATCAGTGTTTATCGAAGCGTCTATTAATGAAGTTTATGAAACCCTAGCCATCGCTATGTTAATGGTGGTTATCGTTATCTATGTGTTCCTTGGTAACGTACGAGCTACTTTTATACCAGCGGTAACGGTTCCTGTTTCTCTGGTTGCGGCCTTCATCGTAATGTATGGGTTGGACTTCTCAATCAACTTGTTAACCCTACTTGCTTTAGTGTTAGCAATCGGACTCGTTGTAGATGATGCCATTGTTGTTCTTGAAAACATTTATCGCAGAATCGAAATGGGCGAACCTCCCATTCTGGCGTCTTATCGCGGGGCTAAAGAAGTTGGTTTTGCGGTTATTGCCACAACCCTGGTACTTATATCCGTATTCGTGCCGCTAGTCTTTTTGGAAGGTAATATTGGTCGTTTGTTCACTGAGTTTGCTTTGGCTATCGCCGCAGCTGTAGCCTTTTCAAGCTTCACCGCGCTGACCTTGTCTCCTATGATGGCCTCTAAAGTTCTTAAGAAGCGCAACCGAACCTCGGGGTTCGGCAGTTGGGTGGATTCTGCATTCAAAGGCGTGGAAAAACGCTATTTCACCAGTCTAGGAAAGACGGTTCATCAACCCATTCTTATGGTGTTGCTGCTGGTGTTGTCGGTGGCCGCTGTGTATCAGCTGTCTAAAGAGATCCCAAGTGAGTTTGTTCCCCGTGAAGACCGTGGAAATTTCTTTATCTTGATGAATGCACAAG
The DNA here is from genome assembly GCA_027013165.1 of Alteromonadaceae bacterium. GTDB lineage: Bacteria > Pseudomonadota > Gammaproteobacteria > Enterobacterales > Alteromonadaceae > Alteromonas. The sequence goes on along the minus strand of JALUXV010000216.1, from coordinate 12,646 downwards.
AGGGGGCAAGTTTTGAGAGTAATGCCCGTAACCTCAAAGAAATCGAAGATGTGCTTATGCCTTACCGTGAAAGCGGAAAGTTAAAACGTTTGCTTGTTCGTACGCCTGGATTTGGCGGGAATGCGGGTATTGCCATAGTGGGGGTAGCGGATTGGGATGATAGAGATTTCACCAGTTTTGAGTTAATGGCCGAAATCAGTGCGAAACTCAATGCAGTACCCGACGTCCGCGCATTTGCCATCATGCGAAGTGGGATATCAGGTGGTGGATTCGGCAGGCCAGTACAATTTGTATTACAAGGTGATACCTATGAGAATCTTGTCGCGTGGCGAGATGTGGTAATGCAAAAAGCGGCTGAAAACCCAAATCTTGTGCGCTTAGATTCAGACTACAAAGCAACATCTCCTCAGCTATTAATCAATATCGACAGAGACCGAGCGGCGGATCTGGGGGTATCAATCAGTGATATTGGTCGAACCTTAGAAGTTATGTTAGGACAGCGACGAGTTTCCACTTTCCTTGACCGTGGGGAAGAGTACGACGTTATTGTTGAAGGGATAGAAGAAGACTATCGCAGCCCGAATAGTATTGAAAACCTTTATGTTCGCTCAACGCGCACTGGCGAACTGATCCCAATGGACAACTTACTCACCTTTAAAGAGCAAGCCACATCCGCACAATTGAATCGTTACAACCGAATGCGCTCGATTACAATCACGGCAAACTTGGCTGATGGTTACACGTTAGGAGAGGCACTCACATTTTTGCAGGATGTGGTGCGTACTGAGTTACCAGATGGTGTATCCATAGATTACAAAGGTGAGTCGCAACTTTATCAAGAAGCTGGGAACTCGTTTGTCTATGTATTCATGCTCGCGTTAGCCGTTACCTATTTGATTCTTGCTGCGCAATTTGAAAGTTGGGTTCACCCCTTGGTAATCATGCTCACCGTACCGCTGGCGTTGGTCGGAGCCTTTATAGGCTTGTACTTCAGTAACATGACTATCAACATTTACAGTCAAATTGGTTTGGTGATGCTCATAGGCTTAGCAGCCAAAAATGGCATTTTGATTGTCGAGTTTGCGAATCAGTTGCGAGATGCCGGAATGGCCTTTGAAGAAGCGCTGAAAAGAGCATCAGCTCAACGTTTGAGACCTATCGTAATGACTGGCTTTACTACCGTATTTAGCGCACTGCCATTGGTTGTCGCATCAGGTCCTGGTGCTGAGAGTAGAATGGTGATTGGTATGGTTATTTTTACTGGGGTTTTGGTGTCTGCGTTTATGACCTTGTATGTCGTACCTACCGCCTATTATTGGATGGCGAGAAACACGGGCTCACCTATGAAGCGTACTCAAGAAATAGAATCACTTGAGCTGCAAATCCCTTACAAAAAAGGGGAGGAATAGCTTTCCCATCTTACTAGTGTGCTATGCCTGTTCCATACAATCTTGCATAGCACACTAGCTCTCTCGCTTAGTGATAGGTATGTATTTTCATATCTTGGTACTGGCTCAATATTCAGTGTTAATTCTGTATAATCCAGTAAAATCAGTGTGTTGTGAATTTTTTATTGGGCTTGCCGCTAATTTTTCCGTTTTTATAGGTATGTTTAGGTATTCCAAACTACACAAAAAGTCTAATTGTCTATTACTTTTCGCACTATAAACTCCCAGTCTTATATCTGGTACGACCAATTAACGTTCAGTGATTTAACTTAATTTTCTGATCTAGATAGCAAAATACATAATCTCTGCTATTACTTAGCCTAGTAGGATCAACAGATTAGTTAAATAATTAGCACTCAGATTGGTTGTCGTTGATTCGCACATTTCAAGCATGTTATTTCATCCTGTGATGACAAGAGGACACACAATGAAAAAATGGTTACTCGCAGCGAGTTTGTGTAGCGGTATGGCAATGGCCGATGTGGCTGTGGTTGTTCATCCAAGCAATGCTGACACGCTAGATACCAACACCATCAGCCGTATTTTTCTTAATAAGGCTAAATCTTTCCCGGGGGGAGAGCGAGCAGTGCCATTCTCCCTTGCTGAGGGCACAGCCGAGACCGACGAGTTCAACAGTGCAGTTTTAAAGAAAACAGCTGCACAGTTAACCGCTTTTTGGTCGAAGCTTGTTTTTACTGGTAAAGGGCAGCCTCCGAAGAGTTTCGATAGTGCCGCTGAAATACTTGCAGAAGTAGCTTCAAATCCAAACGCTATCGGCTATGTAGATGCTAGCGCTGTTGACGACAGCGTTCGTGTCGTTGCCACGTTTTAATTCTACCGTTAAGTAACAATTTTTAAGGAACTAGCATGAAAAATACACTTGCTCTTCTATCTATGGCCGGACTATTTGTTACGCCTGCAATGGCCGAAGTTCAAATCAATGGGTTTGCAAATCTTATCGGTGGTATGACATTAGACGACGGCGAATCATTGTACGGATACGACGATGACTTCTCGTTTGATCCCGCCAGCGTTTTTGGCCTTCAAGTGCGCGCCGACGTGAGTGAAAAATTGTCGGCTACGGCGCAATTAGTTGGGCGTGGAAGTGAAGACTACGATGCCGATTTTGAGTGGGCATATATGACCTACAATCTGTCTGACACCACCAACATCAGTGCTGGGCGCTTACGTATGCCTTTGTTCAAATACTCTGCGTCATTGGATATTGGCTATTCTTACCATTGGATTACACCGCCAAATTCTGTATATGGCGTTGATTTCAATAACATTGATGGTGTTCGCGTAGACTATTCAAATTACTCTGGAGACTGGGAGTACAACGTACAGTTCACCACAGGTAAAATTCAAGCTGACACAACCATAGGTGGCGCGCCAGCGGCATTGGAAATTAAAAATGTCGTTGCTTTGTCTACCGATGTGACGAGAGACTGGTTTAGTGCCAGAGCACTTTATGCCAGAGGCACAGTGACAGCGGTAAACCCAGAGTTCACAGCGTTTTTAGACGGCCTACGTCAGTTTACGCCTATCATTTCGACAGCCTCGGGTGTTGCTGATTCTCTAAACGTAGAAGATGACACAGGTACCTTTGTTGAGGTTGCTGTTGATGTAGACAAATACGATTGGTTTGTCGGTGCGGAGTTTACTCATACCAAGGTTGATGATGCGGTTATTGCACCTAACGATGCTTGGTACGTTACTGCAGGTATGCGTTTAGGTAAATTTACTCCACATATTACGTATGAAGTAGATGAGTCGGAAATTTCTGACAATCAGGCTGCAATGAATATGCTTCCACCTTCTATCTCAACTGGTGACGCTGTTACTGATGCTACTTGGGCGGCACTTTACGCCGGTGCACAGGGTGTTGTTGCAGGGCAAAAGTATGAAACAACAACGGTTACCCTTGGTGTTAGATATGACATTGAACCTGGCTTTGCCGTTAAAACGGATGTGAGTTGGTACAGTGATGATTTAGACAACAGTGAAGATGCAACCTTGCTTCGTGTTGGCGTTAATTACACTTTCTAACTAGACTGAAAAATGTGCAGTCATTCAAATGGCTGCACAAAAAGCTAAAGGTTTTTAGTGCAATAAAGATAATACTAATAGGATTAGTTTAAGTTGGTGATAACTCCATCGCCAATTTCAACATAGAATGACGTACCAGTGAGCCTGCATATGAATGTATTAAAAACAATGCCCATCGCAACTAAGATTTTTCTGATACCAGGCATCGCAATATTAAGCTTTGTAGTTTACCTCCTTATTACCGTATATACCGCGTTAAATAATGGCAGTATTTTAGAGCGTGCAAGAGACGTTCAATTTCCAGCACTACAGTTATCTGCCGCTGCACTTGTTGATATGGAAAAAGCAAAAGATACATTGAGTAGTGCAGTCACCACTGGCGATTTAGACACGCTAGAAATGGCAAAGGAAATTGCCAGTACCTTAGGTAATCGGTTGGATAATATCAGTCGGATTAGTCCAGATTTTAGAAGTGATATTAGTTCGATAGGGAAAGGCTTCGATGATTATTTTGAAATGGCGTATTCAGTATCGGGATCAATGATTGATGGTACGGCAGATTATAGTCAGCTAGGAGAGCTTTCTGCGAAGATGAATAGCTCTTATGACGATGCATATGCAGCCATGACGTCATTTCGCGACCGACAACAGGCATCCTTCGAACTAGCCTTTGATAATACCGACAGTGCCAATACCCGCCTTATTAGTACCGGCGTTATAGTCACGATTATTGTCACCTTGCTTATGTTTGCTACGGCGATCCCTATCGTTCGTGGCATTAAGTTGAGTATTGACGATGTTGTCCGCTCATTAAAAGATATTGCCCAAGAAGATGGCGACCTTACTGTGAGAATTACAACACAGAGCAAAGACGAAATTGGTGACCTTGTTCATTGGTTTAATCAGTTCATGGAAAAGCTCCAAGGCGTTGTTAAAGACGTGGTAGAAGCGAGTATACCGCTGTCTAACTTAGCGCAAAATCTTAGAGGCTTAACCGAAGAGACACAACGCACTATAGATGTACAACAGCGCTCTGCGCAAGACGCAAAACACGCAGTAGACACAATGAGCGGCTCTGTTGATGGCGTTGCACACAGTGCGGCTCAGGCGGCCAAGGACGCGGGAGAAGCCACAGGGTCGGCGTCGGATGGGCGTAGAATCGTTCAACAAACCGTGGCGAGTATTCAACAGTTAGCTGACAATGTTGAAGAAACCGCAGAAGTGCTAGGGCGCCTTGAGGCTGACTCTAACAAGGTGGGGTCTGTGTTAGATGTTATTAAAGGCATTGCAGAGCAAACTAACCTGCTTGCGCTCAACGCTGCAATTGAAGCCGCTCGCGCCGGAGAACAAGGCCGTGGTTTCGCCGTAGTTGCCGATGAGGTTCGAACGCTTGCATCGCGCACACAACAGTCAACCGAAGAAATTCAAAATACTATAGAGCAGCTTCAAAGTGCTGCTCAGTCAGCAGTAGCAGTAATGTCTAAAGGCACAGAACAGGCGGTTAAAAGCGTTGAAACAGCCAATGAAGCTGGTGTAAGCCTTGAGACTATAACCACTACTATTGACAGTATTAATCAGATGAACGAGCAAATTGCACACAATACCGAAGAGCAACGTCTTGTTGCCCTGGATATTGTGAAGCACGTCGACGAAATTCACCAACGAACAGAACAAACATCCAGTCGTTCTGGTGAACTTGGAAGCATGTGTAATGAGCTTGCAGACCTTGCACAGCACTTAGAGGCGATAGCTAAACAGTTTAGGGTTTAAAGGTTCACTTGCGCTGATTGGGGGTACTCTGATCAGCGCTTATTAACTATTTACACCGGCTTAAATATTTATACCAGCTCAGACCCGCTATCTAAATGACCTCGCTTTCTAAATAGTGTTGTTGTCTCGCCTTGATTTACAAGACTGTGAGTGAAGTTATTGGGTAACCTTATCCAACTTCCTTTGGGACAGAGCTCGTTGTCTACGGTAATACTTCCTTCCAGAACGTAATACTCTGCACCACCCACAAACGACTGTTGTTGTAACATTGTGTACCCATTAAAACGGAGTAAATCTACACATTCACTTTTGTAAGAGTGGAGTAGCATATTCGACAGTCCGTCGGCGAGGAATCGCCATTTAGCCCCGTTAGTGTTCACCGCTAACTGTATAGTATCGTCTTTTTCAAACTGATGAAGCTTTACAAATATGACGGCACCTGATTCTCCAACTCTTGGGCGATGTGCTGTTCCAATTGGGTTTCTTAAGTAATACCCTGAAGGGTAATTACCGTGCTCGTCTGCAAATATACCATCTAGGACGAATATTTCTTCACCGCCATCATGTTGATGTGATGGGAATTCACTGTTTGGTGCGTACCTAACAATGCTGGTGGCCCGTGCAACTTCATCGCCAATTCTGTCGAGAAACATACGTTCAACCCCTGCCATTGGTGAATGGCGCCACTCGTACTCATCGGGTTTTATTATCACTGCCTGGCTAAAGTCGGCGTTGTATCTCATACGTGTCCACTCTTTCTTTAAAGGAAAAAAAATCCCCTGCAAGCAGGGGACTTTTTAAGTATAGACAACTTTTGAATTTTTACTCGTCCAAGAAGCTTCGAAGCTGCTCTGAGCGGCTAGGGTGACGTAGCTTACGTAACGCCTTAGCTTCAATCTGACGAATACGCTCACGAGTAACGTCAAACTGCTTACCAACTTCTTCAAGCGTGTGGTCGGTGTTCATGTCAATACCGAAGCGCATACGAAGTACTTTGGCTTCACGGGCGGTTAGGCCTGCAAGAACCTCTTGTGTAGCATCTTTCAAGCTACCGCCTGTGGCTGAATCGAGGGGCTGAATAATGGTGCTGTCCTCGATAAAGTCACCAAGATGTGAATCTTCATCATCACCAATGGGGGTTTCCATTGAGATGGGCTCTTTGGCGATTTTAAGTACCTTACGGATTTTGTCTTCTGGCATAAGCATGCGTTCTGACAATTCCTCTGGCGTTGGCTCACGACCCATTTCCTGAAGCATTTGACGAGAAATACGGTTCAGCTTATTGATAGTCTCTATCATGTGCACTGGAATACGGATAGTTCGCGCTTGGTCAGCAATAGAGCGAGTAATTGCTTGTCGGATCCACCATGTGGCATAAGTTGAGAACTTGTAACCACGACGGTATTCAAACTTATCTACTGCTTTCATTAGGCCGATGTTACCTTCTTGAATAAGATCCAAGAACTGCAATCCGCGGTTGGTGTACTTTTTCGCGATTGAAATAACAAGACGTAAGTTCGCCTCGACCATTTCTTTCTTCGCGCGGCGGGCTTTCGCTTCACCGATAGACATTCTGCGGTTAATGTCTTTGATGTCTGGAATAACTAAACCAGTTTCCTGCTCAACAGCATTCATTTTGCTGATGCAGCGCTCAATTTCTTCCTGAAAAACAGCAAGTGTAGACGCATAGGGCTCTGATGAAGCAACGGCTGCTGTTAGCCATTCACTTGACGTTTCGTTACCCGCAAACGCTTTGATAAAGTCCTTTTTGGGCATTTTTGCGTTAACCACACAGAACTTCATTACAAGGCGTTCTTGAATACGAACCTTGTCCATCATTTCACGCATGTTCTTAACCATGCGATCAAATTGTTTAGGTACTAAGCGGAATTCTTTAAATACGTCGCTAAGCGCAACAATTTCTTTGCGTGCTTCAGCGTGTGAACGGCCTTTGCTTTCAATCACTGCACGAGCTTTGCCGTATTGTTCACGTAACGCATCGAACTTCTCACGGGCAAGTTCCGGATCTACGCCAGTATCTTCATCTTCATCATCGTCATCTGAATCGTCATCTTCGTCATCAAGTTCTTCTTCAGAAAGCTCAGAGCCCACGTGTGTGGCTGTTGGTGCTAGATCTTGATCGTCGTTAGGGTCGACAAAACCAGAAATGATGTCACTAAGGCGAATTTCTTCCGCTTCGTACAAGTCCCACTGATCAAGCAAGTAAGTAATGGCTTCTGGATATTCAGCAACTGAACATTGTACTTGGTTGATACCGTCTTCAATACGTTTGGCGATCTCGATTTCGCCTTCACGGGTCAATAGTTCTACGGTACCCATTTCTCGCATGTACATACGTACTGGGTCAGTAGTTCTACCAATTTCACTTTCTACCGTTGCAAGGGCTTGCGCTGCTGCTTCTGCGGCATCTTCGTCAGCCGAAGCTTCTGCCATGAGAAGTTCATCTGAATCTGGTGCTGATTCAGTAACCTGAATTCCCATGTCGTTGATCATGCGGATAATATCTTCGATTTGATCAGAATCGACTATGTCTTGCGGCAGGTGGTCGTTTACTTCTGAAAAGGTTAAGTAACCTTGCTCTTTACCTTTTGCTATCAGGAGTTTAATCTGAGACTGCTTGCTTTGCGCCATATACCCTACACTTCTCACATTCTAATAGGTTGCAATAAACCAACAGGCAACTTAATTTATGCCCGTTGATATGCGAATTTCTTGCCGTTTTTGCGCTCGGTGTCACGTACATTATTACGGTGCACACCTGCTCGGGTTTGGTTCTGCCCGTTTATTGGCCGGCGAAATATGGTTTGCTGATTGTTGCGTCTTACACTACTTTTTTGCGCTCACAGCGAATTAGCCAGTATAGCAGAATTAGGGGTTGTTTGACCAGAATGTAATCAGACTTTTTGGACAATATTTACGTTCTGCTTTGCGTGCATTTGAGTCAGGTTTTTTGCCTTTCCTTCATCAACAGCGTGAGCTCTTGTTTTTCTGCATCTGACAAAGGGGCAATACGAGAGCGAGAAATCAGTGTGTCAATCCTACTATCAAAATGCCAATCCAAGAGTTTCGCAAAACTGTCTCTGAACACGTTTTTTGCATCTTGTTGGTTCACAAGATGTTCCTGCAACAGTAATTTAGACAAACTTTGCGAGTGTGGATGATTTCTAAAATGCTCAATGACTTGTGCCGTGTTTGCACTTGGCGTCGAAACGCAATAGGTGTGTAAGTCATGTAATATCGCCATGCCTGCCATACTTTCACGCTCAAAGACTGTGGGCTGTACATCATCACACTCTTGTGCCAACGATGGCATATCAAGCAGTAATCTGATTAACATTCGAAGTGGTGAAAGTTTTGCCTTGCTTACCTGAAATTTACTCGCGGAATATTTAGGTTTTGCACTTTGCTCGTTAGCTAGCGATATATCTTTTTGAAGCTTAAAGCGATCGTATTCGCCGGTGTGCTTGGCAAGCTCTTCTAACAGCATTTGTTTTTGGCCATCGCCAAGTACGGTATCAATAAGCTGGTTGGCGGCGGTTTTTAATGCCATTTTTCCTTCTGCCGAGCCGATGTTGTGTTGTTTCAGCAAATGATCAAAGAAAAAGCGTGATAGTGGGATCGCCTCGTTTTCAATTAACTGTTGGAAGCCATCGGTGCCACTTTTACGAATCATAGTGTCGGGGTCTTCGCCGTCGGGTAAAAACATAAACGACATCTTTACACCGTCTTTAAGCGCGGGGAGTGCGTTTTCTACCGCGCGCCATGCAGCTTCGCGACCAGCACGGTCACCGTCGTAACAGCACACAATATGTTGAGTTGCTCTGACTAGCATTTGAATATGTTCTGGTGTAGTCGCTGTGCCCAATGCCGCGGTAGCGTTGTTAATGTCAAACTGGCTCAGCGCTACAACATCCATATAGCCTTCTACAATCATCACACTGTCTAGCTTGCGATTGTTTTGCTTGGCTTGGTAAAAACCAAACAGCTCACTGCCTTTATGGAAGATTCGCGTTTCTGGCGAGTTCAAGTATTTTGGGCCGCCGTCATCTAAAACTCGCCCACCAAAACCGACAACGCGGCCACGTTTGTCGCGAATTGGAAACATGATCCGATCGCGGAAGAAATCATAGGTTCGGCCGTTATCATTCTTGTTTACCAGTTTTAAATCTATGAGCTGTTGAACAAGAGCTGGGGAGGTTCCAAATGTGTTTAATAAGGTGTCCCATCCGTCTGGCGCGTAACCTATTTCCCATTGTTTGACGACTTCACCACTCAGTCCACGTTGTTTCAAGTAATCGATGGCTTTAGCACTTTGTGCGTGCTGGCGGAGTTGCTGTTGAAAAAAGCGGGCAACTTTATCCATTAGCGCGTAATCGTTGAGTTGCTGTTGTTTCTTTTCTTCGCTAATTTGCGGTGCTGAGCCTTTTTCTCGTGGAACGTCTAAACCATGTAATCTCGCGAGTTCTTCTATTGCTTCAACAAACTCAAGCCGGTCGAACTCCATGATAAAAGAGATAGCATTGCCGTGTGCGCCACATCCAAAGCAATGATAAAACTGTTTGTCTTGGCTTACCGTGAACGACGGTGTTTTTTCGTTGTGGAAAGGACAACAGGCTTGGTAGTTTTTCCCTGCTTTTTTTAACTTCACACGAGAGTCGACAATATCTACAACATCGGTTCTTGCCAACAAGTCGTCAATAAAATCGCGAGGTATTTTTCCAGCCATGAAATAGGTACAAATAAATAAAACAGTGTTAACTGTATCAGGGAACAGTTGTGATGAGAATGGGGGAGGGTTCCCCCATTTACGTCAGAAGTATTTTAAGCCGTTAAACGGGCTTTGATTTTGGCACTCAGTGCACCCATGTCGGTGCGTCCTTGAACTTTCGGCTTGAGTGCACCCATGACTTTACCCATATCTTGCATGCCAGAAGCACCAGTGGCCGTCATAGTTTCATCAATAAGGGCTGCTAATTCGTCGTCGGTTAATGGCTGTGGCAAGAAGTTTTCTAGTACTACAATCTCTTCTCGCTCTTTGCTTGCCAAGTCGTCCCGATCGGCAGCATCATACTGGGCAGCTGCGTCTTGGCGCTGCTTAACCATCTTAGTTAGTACCGCTAATACCGCAGTGTCGTCGAGGGTAATTTGCTCATCGATTTCTTTTTGTTTTATCGCTGCAAGTGCCATTCTGATAGTGCCAAGTTTCGTTTTTTCTTTGGCACGCATCGCATCTTTTTGCGCGCTTTTTAGTGACTCTACAAGTGACATAATGCTTCCTTTTGTTTAACGAAGTAAAAAAATACTATCCCATAAACGCGAAAGGTGCTGCAATTGCAACACCTTTCAGACTCGTAACTTAACCCTGTTTTAGTAGAGTTTTACGCGACGTGCGTTTTCACGAGCTAGTTTCTTAAGATGACGCTTCTTAGCGGCTGCTTTCTTGCGCTTGCGTTCCCAAGTCGGCTTCTCGAAGAATTCACGACGACGAACTTCAGATAGAACACCTGCTTTTTCACAAGAACGCTTAAAACGACGCAGCGCCACATCAAACGGCTCGTTTTCTCTAACTTTAACGATAGGCATTAAATACTCACCTCAAAATTTTGCTTAAATATCCGGGTAAAATTGTGCGCTAAAAAGCCACCCGGGTTAAAAATGGTGCGAAATTCTAATCATTCCTGTGAGGAAAGTAAAGGCGTAATTGCTAAAAAATAGTCAGTCGAGAGGAAATATCTGCATTTCAATTCCAACAGTGAAAATATCGCGGTAAACTCTGCTCCCGTTGGAATTAGCACTGTTTGAGCCTATCCATAGTGTAAAGCGTTAAAATAACGCTATTTAATTAACATTGTCTATGCCAATCGTACTGTCAAATTTAATAGCACCCAATAACCAAGGTTAATCATCATGCGAATTTTAGGTATTGAGACGTCCTGTGACGAGACCGGAATAGCGGTTTATGACGATAAGCAAGGTTTGCTGTCTCATGAACTGTACAGCCAAGTTAAATTGCATGCTGACTATGGTGGTGTTGTTCCTGAACTTGCATCGAGAGACCACGTTCGAAAAATCATTCCGTTAATAGAAAAAGCTCTTGCCGATGCTAATACTACATCTGATCAAATTGACGGTGTGGCGTTTACCCAAGGGCCTGGACTTGTGGGGGCGCTACTGGTTGGGTCTTCTGTTGGGCGCTCCCTTGCCTACGCGTGGAATGTGCCAGCGGTGGGTGTGCATCATATGGAAGGTCATTTGTTAGCGCCAATGTTGGAGTCGTCAGCACCTGAATTTCCATTTGTTGCATTGCTAGTGTCGGGCGGCCATTCAATGTTGGTTAAAGTTGATGCTATCGGTGAATATGAAGTGCTGGGTGAGTCTATTGATGACGCTGCGGGTGAGGCATTTGATAAAACAGCAAAGTTACTCGGACTTGATTATCCTGGCGGGCCGCTTTTGGCCAAGTTGGCTGAAAAAGGCGAACCTGGTCATTATAAGTTCCCTCGACCTATGACAGACCGTCCGGGCTTGGATTTCAGCTTTAGTGGTTTAAAAACATTTGCAGCAAATACCATTCGAGATGCCGACACAAGCGAGCAAACCAAAGCTAACATCGCTTACGCTTTTCAAGAGGCGGTTGTGGATACATTAATTATTAAGTGCAGGCGAGCGCTTAAGCAAACGGGTATGAAGCGATTAGTAATAGCTGGTGGTGTGAGTGCAAATACACAACTGAGAGCACAGATGCAGGCGCTTATGACAGAGCTCAAGGGTGAAGTCTTTTATCCAAGCCTAGCGTATTGTACCGACAACGGTGCAATGATTGCGTACGCGGGTATGCAGCGATTAAAAGCGGGACAAACTGTTGAATTGTCTGCACAAGCTAAACCACGTTGGCCACTAGACTCTCTATCGGGGCTTTAAACCACGTTCGAAATGGTCACTCTTTAACTTTGCCATTGGCCCAAACTTTTCCTTCTTTGCCACTGAGTAAGCGCTGAATATTCTCTCGGTGGCGAAAAATGATAAGTATGGAAAGCATAGCAACAGGAAAGGTGTATATGGGTTTTATAAACCATGTGAACAATGGTGCTAAAGCAACGGCTAATATCGCCCCCAATGACGAATAACCGCTCACAAACACAACTAAAATCCACGTGGCAATTAACATTCCCGCAAGGTCTAATCCAATGGGAAGCATTGCACCAAATGCTGTTGCTACCGCTTTACCGCCCGTAAATCCAAAGTAGAGAGGAAAAATGTGCCCAAGGCAGGCGGCTATCGCAACCATTCCTAAAAATAGTGGACTAAAGTCGAGAAAGTAGCTGGTATAAACGGGAATAGTCCCTTTGAGAATATCG
>JALUXV010000215.1 GCA_027013165.1 Alteromonadaceae bacterium | reverse complement strand
ACTGCTTTAAAGCAGCCATTTGAAAGGCTTCTGCGATCTCTCCTTCGGTAACTGACGCGTCTCCCAAGGAACAAACAACTACAGGAGCTTCTACAGAATCATCCTGAAGCCCCACACTTTCCTTATACCAAAAGCCCATAGCAACTCCCGTTGCCGGGATGGCTTGCATTCCAGTCGCAGAACTTTGATGCGGGATCTTGGGTTTGTCGTCATCGCGCAGACTCGGATGCGAATAATAGGTTCTTCCGCCGGAGAAAGGATCGTCTTTTTTGGCCAAAACTTGAAGCATCAGCTCATAAGGCTGCATCCCAATGGCGAGTAACATTGAGTCGTCTCGGTAGTAGGGAAACATATAATCCTGCGGTTTCATTTGCAGGCCTACAGCTGTCTGAATTACCTCATGTCCACGCGAGGTTGCATGCACATATTTAGAGACCTCTTTAAAGTTCTCCTCATAGAGTTCGGTCATAGCCTTAGCCGTGGCCACATTGGCAAACGCCTTTTGTAAAAGTTCTTTATTCATAGCTGCGGAAACTAAACCGTGAGCATCCAGTTGTGATCATCTTCTAAACGACCTGTTTTAATTCCGTTTAAGGTGGCATTGATCTGTTCTGCCACTGGGCTACTGTCACCTAATGGGATCACCTCATCTCCCCAACCAATGGCTTCTATATAGGCAATACCCACTGCTGTTCCTGTACCAAAGGCTTCTTCTAAGCGACCTTCAGTCGCAGCTTTGGCCAATTCTTTAATACTGATGCGTCTTTGCTCCACCTTGTACCCAGCATCTTCCAACAGCGTCATCACCGAACGTCTAGTGATTCCGTCAAGCACGGCACCGTCTAGCGTTGGTGTTACAAAATGCCCATCGATCTTAAAAAAGATATTCATGGTTCCCACTTCCTGAATATATTCGTGATGCTCCGCATCTAACCACAACACCTGGTCATAACCTTTGGCTTTGGCCAATTCAGTAGGGCGAATTGCAGCAGCGTAGTTACCTGCTGCCTTGGCCTCTCCTGTACCGCCTTGTGCAGCTCGGATGTATTGGTTCTCAGCATATAATCGGATACGCTTGCTAAAGAACGGACCTGCGGGCGAGGCGATAATGATAAACTTATAAGAGGTTGCAGCACGCATCCCAATAAATGGCTCATCGGCATACATAAACGGACGCAAGTACAGAGCGCTACCTTCTTGAGGAGGGATCCAACTGCTTTCCAAGGCTACTAATTGCTTTAGGCCTTCTACGAAAAGTTCCTCCGGAAAGTCAGGCATTCCCATACGCGCAGCACTAAAGTTGAGGCGTGCAGCATTGTCATAAGCTCTAAAAAGCATAGGGTTCCCAGAAGCATCCACCGTCGCCTTCATGCCTTCAAAAATAGCTTGACCATAATGCAAGGCCATAGCAGCCGGATGCGTTGGAATAAGTTCCAATGGGCGAATTTCTGGGTCTTGCCATTGTCCATCCTCATATTGACAAATGAACATATGATCGGTAAAGGTGCGTCCCAATGGGATATTGTCAAAATCAACAGCGGTGGCTCGAGACTCGGCTACCGTTTGAATTTTTATGTTTTGCATAGTAGTTTCCATGGTCTTAAATCGTTTTGTTGGAATCAAATTGTTCCATATAATCGGCTATCCTTCTTAAGAAAGATCCTGCCAAGAAACCATCTACAATCCGATGGTCAAAGGAGAGGGAGAGATACATCATTTCACGGATCTCGATCTTATCGCCTTCCGGATACTCGATCACCTCAGCGCGCTTTTTTATAATACCCGTTGCAAGGATTGCCGCTTCGGGTTGATTGATGATCGGCGTGCCCATGAGACTCCCAAAGGTTCCCACATTACTAATGGTAAAGGTACTGCCTTGGGTATCGTCTGCTTTGAGATTGCCTTCGCGAGCAGCGAGGGCCAAACGGTTAGTCTCCGCAGCCAATTCCGCCAAGCTCAATTTATCAGCATCTTTTACGACAGGTACGATCAAATTGCCACTAGGCAAAGCAGTCGCCATCCCAATATTGATATGATCTTTAATAATGATGTCTTCACCGTCTAGCGAACTGTTGATATTCGGGAAATCTTGAATGGCCTTGGCAATAGCTTGAATGAACAAAGGTGTAAAGGTCAGCTTCTGCCCGTGCTTATCCATAAAAGCCGTTTTATTCGCCTTACGCCAGGTACTCATGGCAGTAAGGTCTGCTTCCACATAAGCGGTTACGTGAGGCGAAGTATGCTTGGAGAACACCATATGATCTGCGATCATTTGGCGCATACGGTCCATAGGTACGCGTTCTCCTGTGCCTTTGTCAAACTTAAGATCAGGCACCTTAAAGCCAGAATCGCTTGCAGGTTGTACGAACTGATACGGACGACCGTCTGCAATGTATTGCATAACGTCGCTCTTTCTCAGACGGCCCTCATTCCCTGTAGCTGGGATCCGAGCCAGTTCTTCAAAGCTTATATGATGCTCCCGAGCAATGGCCTCAATGAGCGGACTCACAAAGATATTCTCGTTGACCGTATAGCCCGTAGCTGTCTTTTTCTTAGGTATTGATGTTTTTGGTAC
>JALUXV010000214.1 GCA_027013165.1 Alteromonadaceae bacterium | reverse complement strand
GGGGTTGTCTGGTTTACCCGACGGTAAAGCTTGGTACGAGTACCAAATTAAAACCCACACCACCTTGCCTTTAACTGCTGAAGAAATTCATGAGTTTGGATTACAAGAAGTAAGCCGTATTTTGAGTGAGATGAATCAAGTACGGGAAACTGTGGGTTTTGAAGGCGATTTACCTGCATTTTTTGATCACTTACGCACTGACGATCAGTTTTACTTCACTACAGAAGAAGACTTAATTGCTGCATATACTAATGTAAAGAAAGACATTGACGCTCGCTTACCTGCATTATTCAGCGTGTTTCCAAAGTCTGACTACGTAGTGAAAGCTGTTGAGCCATATCGCGCGGCGTCTTCTGCCGCAGCTAGCTATATGCCCCCAGCGCCAGACGGTAGCCGCCCTGGAATATTCTACATTAATACTCGCGACCTTAAGGCTCAGCCAAAATTTAGTCTAGAAACCCTAAGTATTCACGAAGCCGCGCCTGGTCACCATTTCCAAATTGCTATTCAGCAAGAAGTGGAAGGTTTGCCTTTGTTCCGTAAGTTTAATGGCTATACGGTATTCAGTGAGGGCTGGGCATTATACGCAGAGAGTTTAGGTAAAGAGTTGGGTATGTTTACCGACCCATATATGTGGTACGGCCGTCTGAATGATGAACAGCTTCGAGCGATGCGCTTAGTAGTAGATACAGGCCTTCATGCCAAAGGCTGGAGTCGTGAAAAAGCGATTCAGTACATGCTAGACAATTCTTCGATGGCCGAGTCTGATGCCGTTGCTGAAGTAGAGCGTTACATTTCTATGCCAGGGCAAGCGCTTGCGTATAAAACGGGTGAGCGACATATTCGCCAGTTGCGCGAATCGGCTACCCAAGCATTAGCAGATAACTTCGATATTCGTGATTTTCACACACAAATATTGACTGATGGTGCGATGCCAATGCCTATTTTGAGTCAAAAGATAGAACAGTGGGTCGCGGCACAAGAGTAAAAACAGTTCGCATAAAAGTGTGATTGAATGAAAACCGCGAATAGTGATATTCGCGGTTTTTTTTACTGTGTTGCATTGTGTGTTACTTAGCCCTTCCTTTATCGAAAACCCTTAGTTTTAGCGGTTTTGCTACCATATAAAGTTTGCGTATTCACCGTTTTCTTCTAACGTTATCAATGTGATGTTAATTCTGTGTCGCTAGAACAATGCTATGCATTTGTCTTGTTAACATCGAGCGTTTTTGTGTTTTTGGGAATGTTACAAAATTACAACAGATTGCCTGTAACCCCCTAAGATACGGCGATTTTCGGTGTTAAATTACATGATTTCATATATTGCTAATGTTAACAGGGTGTTGCTTTTATTTTATTGAATACGTATGCAGGCAATTGTGCAAAAGAATCGAGGTCTATAGCATTATCGGCGACGAGATGTATTGTCACTGGATTGTCATAAAAGCAAGAATAAGACAAAAACTATAACCGAATGGGACACCCGTTTTATGAAACAATTTAAACCAAATCTAATTAAGGCCGCGCTTATTTCCAGTGGAGTGGTAATGGGCACGGGTACAGCCGTTGCGCAAGATAACCAAATCGACGAGGAAGCTGTAGAAGTCATCCAAGTCTCTGGAGTAAGAGGAAGTATACTAAAAGCTATTGATGCAAAACGTTCTTCTGACGTTGTTGGTGATTTCGTTGGCGCGGGCGACTTAGGTGTCCTACCAGATCCGTCAATAGCGGATGCGCTTGGCCGTATTCCTGGTGTGACTACGGTTCGTAGTAATGGTCAGTCTTCACAGTTAAATATCCGTGGTATGAATGGCGACTTCGTTCAAACAACGTTGAATGGCCGTGAACAAGCTTCTACCTCTGGTTATACGGAAAGCACTCGATGGATGGCATTTGACCAATATCCTGCAGAGTTGATTTCTGAGGCGGCAGTATTCAAATCACCAAAAGCTTCTCACATTGAAGGTGCTGTTGCAGGCTCTGTAGAGTTGAAAACAATTAACCCACTCCTGAGTGAAAAAGAGCACAACCTCAATATAAATGGACGTGTGTCGTATAATGATGCTTCTGGTGATGTAGGCGCTGACGAGACAGGTGAACGTTTTACTCTTTCTTACACGGGTAAGTTTTTAGACGATAAAGTGGGTGTCGCTTTAGGTTACTCATACTTGAATCAACCAAATAGTTTTATCGGAGCACGTGCTGGTGTTGATAATGTAGACCAAGTAGGTTACGACCAAGCTGTTGATTATGATGGCGATGGTAACCCGGATTATCGTGCAAGAGGCTTTCAGTGGGTTGCAGGAACTGGTAATGATGAGCGTGATGGCATGATCGCTACCGTTGTTTACAAACCAACTGACTCTTTAACGTTAAAGTTCGACTACCTTGGTACAACGTTTGACAGAAATGATATACGCCACAGTGTTATTGCTAGTGGTCTAAAAAATGGTAATGAAAGTCGTCTAGAAATTACAAATCCAACGGTTGCAAACGGCGTTGTTACCGGTGCGACTGTTGCACCAATCGACCCAGCAGTGGGTGGTCAATCTGCACCTTGGTTCGAAGCACGCACTGAAGATCAGTCAACAAGCGCTGATGCCGATAGCTACGGTCTAAATCTAGAATGGGATATTGATGATTCACAGCGTTTGACTGTAGATTTGTCACGAAGCGAAGGTACTAAAACCCGTAAAGATCGCGTCGTATCTATGCACGCTTATGATCTCACATATAACGGTGACGGCGACTTGGTCGATTGGCGCGAAGCTGCTGGTCAATCGCTAACTTACACTAGTAATGGTGACGGTATTCCAACTGGTGTATTCAACGGTGTAGACTTTACAGACACTTCGACAATGCGCTTGTCTCGTTACGAGGAATATCCACACGTATACACCGATGAAATCGATTCAATTAAGATTGATTACAGAAAGTTTGTAGAACTTGGCCCAATTCATACCATTGAAGTTGGTTATCGTGGGTCTGAACGTATATTTGATTCAGAGCGTGGAACTTTCCTTTACGGTTCTCGCGATGGCCAGTTCTCAGGATACTGTGCAGACAACTTGTCTGATATTGAATGTATGCCTCAATCTCTTGATGGCTTTGTTGGCGTTGAATCTGTAGTAGGCGGCCCTGATCACCTAGTGGTTAACGATTTTGATGGGTTAGCGTCAAGCATTTTTGGTGCAGGTAACTACCAAGGTAAGCAAGTATTCAGTCAAGACTGGACATTTGTTGAGTCTGGTGATTTGACTGAGAAAACCGACGCTTTCTATTTAGTGGCGAACTTTGAGTCAGATTTGGGTGATATTACACTATCCGGTAACGTTGGTGTAAGACATATCAAAACTGACGTTAAAGCAAGCGGCTTGCAGAACGTGGGAGCAGGAAACGGTGTGCCGATTACCGATGGCGTTGGCGTAACTCAAGATAACTACGACTATCTAACGATTGGCCCAGAGTTTAGTGACACATTGCCTTCGATTAACCTTAACTTCCAAATCACTGATAACGACATCGTTCGTGTAGCAGCTGCGAAAGTTATGGCTCGTCCTCCAGTGGGGCAGCTAAAAGGTGGTGCAGGTTCGTGGAATGACACAGATGCCGCTGGCAACCCGCGTTACAATGTATGGACTAAAGGTTCTCCTTACTTAGACCCATTCCGTGCAAATCAACTGGATGTTTCTTACGAGCATTATTTCGAAGAGGGCGGTGCGGTAACCGCAGCTATCTTCTGGAAAGATATTGAGAGCTTAGTTGAGCAACAATCTAATACATTGACTGCTGAACAGTTCTTAGAACTTGGTATCGAAGTGCCAGAGGGCATGGTAGGCGGTATTTTCCAAACGTTCGTTAACAACGACAAGGGTGGTTATATTCGCGGTTTTGAATTAGCAGGTACTAAGACATTTGACATGCTTCCAGGTATATTCTCTGGACTTGGTGCAACGGCTAGTTATTCTTATACTGAAAGTGAAACAGAAGTGTCTGGCGGTAGCTTATTTGGTGAAAACCTTCCTATCCCAGGCCTTTCTGAGAATGTTTGGAGCATGACAGCATTTTGGGATATCGGTAGCTTTAGTACACATGTAAACGTTCGTTATCGTGACGAGTTTATACTAAATATGCCTATCCCAGGCAGTTTTACGCCAGTTTACTCACAGGAATATACCACTGTTGACGCGCAAGCCTCTTATGCATTCGAAAACGGTTTGGATATTGTATTTTCTGTTAGCAACCTGACTGATGAGCCGAATAAAGATTCTTTCGGTGCTGGAAATGTATTGGGTTCTTACTCTACATTTGGACGTCAGTATTACCTAGGTGCTAATTACTCTTTCTAGTGAATTGCACTATTGCGAAATACTACTAAGAGATTTAGTCGTAAGGCACGTCAGGAAACTGGCGTGCTTTTTGTTTTATTAGACGTAGGTTCAAAGTAATGCAGTTAAACCCTTATCAATCAATTGTTATACTCGGCGGTGGTACCGCAGGTTGGATAACCGCGAACTTAATGGCGACACATTGGCCAGATGTAAAAATTACACTAGTTGAAGCACCAGATATTGGTATTATTGGCGTTGGCGAGGGGTCTACACCGCCACTAAAGGGATTCATGGACACAGTTGGCATTGCCGAAAAAGACTGGATGCCTGCGTGCAATGCTACTTACAAAGTGGGTATAAATTTTAAAAATTGGTCTGTTAAACCTGGATTTGAACAATACATTCACCCATTTTTGTGTCAACCCGACCACTTTTCCGTCCCCGGATTTTTTCACAACAGTTACTTAATAAGAAAAGGCGTTGATTTAGAGGGCCACCCTGATCATTTTTTCCTCGCAAGCGAAATGATAAGAAAAAACTTATCGCCTGTTGCGCCTGATAACTTCCCGTTTGAAATTAACTATGGTTACCATTTTGATTCAGGTCTACTTGGACAGTTTTTAGCAAAGCACGCCGAATCTAAAGGTGTTGTATACAAAAAAGCGAAAGTAGAACACGTGGTGTTGAAAAATAACGGTGATATAGACTACCTAGAAACTCAGGACGGCGAGAAAATTTTTGCTGATTTGTTTGTCGATTCTTCTGGTTTTAGAGGTAAATTGATTCAAGAAACACTCAAAGTGCCTTTTATCAGCTATGCCGACAGCCTGTATAATGATTCAGCAGTCGTTTTTGCTACTGAACCTGAAGAGGACATATCACCACGCACCGAATCTACAGCGTTAAAATACGGATGGGCGTGGCATATTCCGCTAACAAATAGATCAGGGAATGGTTATGTTTACAGTTCTAAGTATGTTAGTCATGAAGATGCCGAAAAAGAGTTTAGAGAACATCTTGGAATTGATGATTCGGTAGAAGCTAGACGTCTTTCGTTCAGGGTGGGTTGTGTTTCAGAACATTGGTCCAAAAATTGTTTAGCAGTAGGACTGTCTCAAGGTTTTATCGAGCCATTAGAAGCAACTGCGTTGGACATGGTACAAGAGACCGTTGTGCGGTTTATGGAGGCAGTTAACCAACACGGTAACAGCCAGCGAGGAAGGCAGTCATTCAATCAAAGAATTACTAACCGTTTTAACGCGATTAAAGACTACATAGTTTGCCACTATCGAGTCGTTTCTCGAACTGATACGCAGTATTGGCGAGATTGTGGAAGCAATGAGAAAATTTCTTCGTCTCTTCGCTCTATTTTAATGACTTGGATGCAAGGTAACAATATTACCGATGAATTAGAGCGGCAAAAGCTAGATGCCTATTTCCCGAATGTTTCGTGGAATTGTCTATTGGCGGGTAAAGGAATTTATCCAAGTAAGGCACAATTGAAGCCCGACGCCGAGTTATCGGCAAAGTATCCCATGGACAAAACGAAACGCTATATTGAAGGTTGTGCACTTAATTTTGAAAATCACGGTAAAGCACTAAGGACTTTGAAGAACGCTTGATTTTTTGAGCATGCCATTGCTTTCTTCACGTTAAAGCCTTTTGATAATGCCTCTTTTCCTTGTTATAGGGTAATGGGAGACATTATTTAAACTCCAACGAATATGTATGTATTCCTCGTTTTCGAAAGATGCATTTTTAAATAAATGCACCTTTTGTGATGCAAATGTAATTTTTATGTTAATGAATACGTATGCATCACATTGCTCCCTTTTTGGTCAAACAGATAAAATTTGTAGTGAACCATAATGGGTTGGTCACGATGTTGGCTGACCGATAAAAACAAGGAATGGGACACAATGAAAAACTTCAAACCCAGCTTGATCACGGCTGCGTTGGTGAGTAGTGGATTTGCTTTTGCATCACTCCCCATCTTCGCACAGGAGTCAAATACACCACCTCCTACCGATGAAGTACCTCAAGTTTCTGAATCAGCCATTGAAGAAGAAACACTCGAGCGTATTGAGGTACGAGGCTTTAGTACAAGCCTTATTCAATCACTAAACCAAAAGCGTTTTTCCGATACGGTATCTGAACAAATCTCTGCGGACGATTTGGGCGGATTACCAGATGTTTCAATGGCTGATGCATTGACGCGTCTACCCGGTATATCAGCGGTACGAACCGGTGGGCAAG
The DNA here is from genome assembly GCA_027013165.1 of Alteromonadaceae bacterium. Taxonomy (GTDB): domain Bacteria; phylum Pseudomonadota; class Gammaproteobacteria; order Enterobacterales; family Alteromonadaceae; genus Alteromonas. The sequence continues at coordinate 7,777 of JALUXV010000214.1, read as the reverse complement.
CGGCGGAAATTAATATTCGTGGTTTGGCCGGTGATTTTGTATTCTCGACGCTGAATGGTCGCGAACAAGTGTCAACCAGTGGTGATCGCGCCATCGAGTTCGACCAGTATCCATCGGAATTGATTACTGAAGCCGCTGTATACAAATCACCTAAGGCGTCTTTAATTGAGGGTGGTATAGCAGGTACGGTAGAACTTAAGACCGCTAGCCCTCTTTCAATCGACCAACCATACAAGTTTAGTGCAAACGTTCGCGGCATGTACAATGACGCCGCAGGCGACATTGCCGATGCAACTGAGTTCGGTCAACGGATCAGTTTTTCGTATCAAGCGAAGTTTTTAGATGACACATTAGGTGTTTCATTGGGGTACGCACGTTTGGTGCAACCCAGTGTTTCTACACAGTTTATTGGCCTTGCATACAATGGTGCCGTAGATGTTGACGGTGTAGAAGGTGACAACGACAGAGCAGGTACCGATTGTCCTGAGTGTGAGTTGATTTCAGAAGGTTTTGAAATGCAACACAAAGGCGGCGAAGAAACCCGAAACGGTTATGTTGCCGCTATCGAATGGGCACCCATTGATACCTTTACCCTTAAAGCCGATGCTTTTGTTTCTAAGTTCGATTCTGAACAGTTTGCACGAGGATTTCGGGTAAAACTCGGCGGTGTAAATGCCAACATTACCAACCCTGTTATTGTGAATAATTCAGTGGTCGGTGGCACTTTTTCGCGCACTGACCAAAGCTTTACGCGCGTCGAATTGGTTAACGATGATAACCAAGACTTCGACCAAGTAGAGAGCTACGGAATTAATGCGAACTGGGAAATTACTGACAGCTTCTCAATGCAAGCAGACATCTCACTGTCTAAAGCGCAAAGTGATTTCCGAAATGGCCTTCTGTGGACATTAGTCGGTGAAGATGCCAATGCGGCAAGTCCTCGCTTTGATGAAAACGTGCAAATTTCTTATTTGTTGAATGGATTAAATTTACCCGACCTTGCATTCAATCAAAGTGCTGCATTTACTGATTTAGATCGGGTTATGGTCAGTAAATACGGGATTTATCCTTTCGTTAACAACGATGAACTTGATGCTTATCGCTTGGATTTCCAATACTACTTCGACAACGCTATTTTCTCGGGAATTGAGTTTGGCTATCGCTATTCTGATCGCGAGTACAGCAATGATCGTTCAGTGTTTGAATACGGTAACGACGGTGCATTTTCTGCAAGTGAACCACCTTTGCAGCTCACCAGTGATATGGTGGAACAAGTTGATTGGAGTGGAGAGTTTGGTTACTTCCCGTCTTACCTTTCTGTTGACCTAAACAAAGCCTTGTCTGCTTGGTTCCCAGATGGTACACCTCAACCGGTACAGACCTGGGGGCCAGGTGCTGCTGGTGTAATCAATGGACCAGGCACAGGACCAAGTACATCTTGGACCATCCAAGAAAGTGGCGATGTGTTTGAAACGGTTAACGCTGGTTACTTGATGGCGAATATCGATACAGAAATTGGTGAACTACCTATTACTGGTAATGTTGGTGTGCGTTATGTGCGTACAAAACAAGCTTCCACTACATTACAGCGAGCAACTCAGTTAATTACAGACCCAGTAACTGGCGTTACGGTTGAAGTGAGCGATCCAACTGCTGGTGCACAAAACATTATGGACGAAGCCGGGTTAATTAATAACTTCTACCGTCCAGCGGTGCTAACGCATGAGTTTTCTGATGTGCTGCCGTCAATTAACTTAAACTTCAAGTTAACCGATGCAACTCAACTTCGTGTTGCTGCTGCGAAAGTCATGGGACGTGCGCCTATTAACCGTTTTGCTGCAAACGCGTCGACGACCATTGAAACCGTTACCGCAGTGCAAGATCGCGATTCGGGCGAGATTACACTGTCTCAACCTACTGCGAGAGTTAATGGCTCTGCGAGAAATAGCCCTTATCTAGAGCCTTTCTACGCCACCCAGTACGACGTGTCGTGGGAATATTACTTCGAAGAAACTGAAGGTGCATTAGTTGTTGCAGCCTTCTTCAAAGATATTGAATCTTTCATCGAAGAAGTTGCTATTGAACCTTACGATTTTGCTGCGAATGGCATCATAGTACCAGACGAAGTACAAGTACCTGTATTCCTTGAACCTGAATTTACAGGTCAGGAGCCAGAGCTGGCACTTGATGACAATGGCGATCCGATTTTCGTTACCGTACCTACTGAAAATGGTCGCTACGAAACTGCGGTAAACAACGCGGAAGGCGGCTATATTCGCGGTTTAGAACTAGCCTACACACAAATCTATAGCATGCTACCTGGCGCGTGGTCGGGCTTAGGTATTAGTGCCAGTTACTCGTATACGGAAAGTGAAATTCAGCGCACATTAAGTGACGGCATCTACTCGGATCGCCTGCCTGGCCTTTCTGAAAACGTTGCGACAGTGACCTTATTCTGGGAATACGAAGGGTTTGAAACTCGTATTTCTAGTCGCTACAGAGACGCTTTCGTTTCTGAGCAAGTTGCTGTTAACAATCAAGTGGTTAACTTCGACTCAGAGTTGGTTATCGATTATCAAGCATCGTATGAAATCAACGATAATTGGAGCGTTCTATTCCAGATTAATAACTTAACTGACGAACCTACGAAGAGCTACTTTACCTCACCTGAACAAACCGGAACGATTCAGTTCTTTGGCACACAGTACTTTCTTGGGATGACTTATCAACTATGAAAACAATCAGCCCCCAATTAAAGAAAGGCCGTGGTTTGGCCAAGCTATTTAGTTTTGATCTGGAGTTTATTATGTTTAACAAAATACCAGCATGGCGTGCTATCGCCATTGTTTTTGCAGTTCTGGTGATGGCTGGCTGTGGTGGCTCTGGCGTTGAGTCTGGAACCAACCAATTGTTAGTGTGTGACGTACCAGAAATCCCTAATGAACAGGGTACTGCATGTGTTCCACCGCCACCTATCCAATGTGATGCGCCACTTGTTCCTAACGAGACCAATGACGCATGCGTTGTTGGCGCGGATCCTACTTTACCAGACCCAGTGTTTTTCCCAGCGGAAAACCAAGCGGTGTTGTATTACAACCGTGCTGCGGTGGATGCCGATAATTCTAGCAATGATCCCGCCTATGAAGGCTGGCGCTTGCATACATGGAATAACGACCAATGTGATGCCTATGCCGATGCAGATACTGATTGGTCGGCTGGTCGTACACATAACGGTGTAGACCCCAACTATGGTGCTTACTGGATCCTTGATTTAAAAGATGGCTATGGCGATTGTCATAACTTTATTATTCATATTGGCACCGATGACGCGGGCAAAGAAATGGGTGGTACAGACTTCCAAGGTTCTTTGATTCAAGACGACGAAACTTTCGTTCGCATGAACTTTACCTTATCTGGTGAGCCAATTATTTTTGAATACCCCATTATGTCACTAGGGCCTCAGCCTGTAGACATTGAGGGCATGAGTGCGCATTGGTTGGACGCCAACACACTACTTTGGGATGCGCCTGACGCTGTGAGCATGGTTAAACTGCATTACTCAGCAGCGGCGGACTTAGAGACGTCACTTGATGCTGGTATTAATGGTACTGCGGTTGAGCTAATGTCTACTACGCTAACTGAAGAACAGTCTGCACGGGCACCACACTTAGCTAACATGATGGCCTGGGAAGGCACGTGGAGTGTTGACGATGCTAAAACAGTTCTGACAACACAAGCTGTGCTTGGCGGTTACAACAGCGAAGGTGTACTAGTTGCTGCAACGGGCATTCAGCTAGCAAACGCCATTGATGCGGTTTATACCTCTGGCGAAGCGGATGCTGACGAAGCTCAACTTGGTGCCGTTTATACCGACAGCGGTATTACTGCTGCGGTTTGGGCACCGACAGCACAATCTGTAAAACTACTTACCTTTAACGATAATAAGACACAGTCGGGCAGCATGAACATGACTCGCGATGACGCGTCTGGTGTATGGCGCTACGAAGGCGATATGAGCCTTGATCGCACATTATATCGCTATGAAGTTGTGGTTTATCACCCAGTAACAGGCAAACTAGAAACTCTAGAAGTGACTGACCCCTATTCAGTATCACTAAGCACAAATGGCCGGTTCACTCGTTTTGTAAATCTTGCCGATGATGATCTTAAGCCAGAAGGCTGGGATGACCACCATGTTCCAGTAGTTGCTAATCCAGAAGACGCAGTTATTTACCAAGCCCATATACGTGACTTTAGCGCATTGGATATGTCAACGAGTGCAGAAAATCGCGGTAAATACCTAGCCTTTACCGAGCAAGGTACGGCACCAGTGATGCATTTGGAATCATTGGTTGACGCAGGTCTAAATTACATTCATTTACTGCCTGCCAATGACATTGCGACTATCGAAGAAGATCCTAGCGACACGGTAGACTTGTATGACACTGTTGCAGATTTGTGTCGTTTAAACAGCGATGCTGCGGTATGTACTGAAGAAAGCGAATCTGCATTACTTATTGATGTGTTTAACAGCTATGACCCGCTTGCTCAGGCAGCGAAGGCACAAGAGCTAGCTAATGATATGCGTGGTTATGACACGTTCAACTGGGGTTATGATCCGCATCACTTCAACGCACCTGAGGGTAGCTATGCTTCAAGTGCTGAGGGTGTTGAACGTATTGTTGAAATGCGAGCAATGATACAAGCGCTTCACGAAATGGGACTGCGTGTTGCACTAGACGTAGTTTACAACCATACCAATGCCTCTGGCGTCTTCTCTAAGTCAGTCCTAGACAAAGTGGTTCCTGGTTATTACCACCGTTATGAGACGGATTCAGGTGCGATAGTACGTGAAACCTGCTGTGACGATACTGAACCACGTAATGTCATGATGGAAAAACTCATGCATGATTCATTGTTGATTTGGACTGAGCATTACAAGTATGACTCGTTCCGCTTCGACATTATGAGCCAAGCGTCTAGAGCAACTATGGTACGCCTGCGCGAAGCCGTGCAAGCTATCGACAGTGACAACTATTTCTATGGTGAAGGTTGGACACGTATCGACCGTGGATACGAGCAAGCTAATCAGCTCAACATGGCGGGTACGGAAATTGGTACATTCAACGATCGTATTCGTGAAGCTATTCGTCAGGGCAATATATTCACACCTGAGTCTGAGTCGTTACTTTACGACCAAGACCGCGTGAAAATGAGCCTTGCAGGTACATTAAAAGATTATGTACTTGAAACTTCATCAGGCGTTGCCGGTGCTACTAGTAATTTAGGTGGCTATGCAGACGACCCAGCAGACATCATCAACTATGTTTCCAAACATGATAATGAAACGCTGTGGGATCAACTTAACTACACGCTTCCCTCAGATATTAGTTTGTACGAGCGCGTTCGTGCACAAAATGTGGCTATCGGACTGCCATTAGTGTCTCAGGGTATTCCATTCCTACAAATGGGTGGTGACTTCCTTCGTTCTAAATCTATGGACAGAAACACTTACGACGCCGGTGACTGGTTTAACTTTGTAGACTTTAGCTACGAGTCGAACAACTGGAACGTGGGTTTACCTCTTGCCCAAGACAATCAAGGCCGCTGGGCTGAAATGGGTGAGTTTGTATACTCTCCAGAGCGTGCCGCGGGTATGAGTGATATTCAGTATGCCAGTGCGGTGTTCAATGAATTACTGTCAATTCGTACGTCTAGCCCATTGTTCCGCTTAACCTCAGCAGAGCAAATCATCGACCGTATAGGTTTCCACAATTTAGGGGCGCGTCAACAGCGCGGTCTTATCGCCATGAGTATTGACGATGGCGTTATGCCTGACTCTGAAGAAGTGCGCGAAGACCTAGACATGATGCATGACGCGATTATGGTGGTGGTGAATACTGGCTACGAAGAGAAGTCCATTGCAGTAAATACAGCGACTGGCTTTGAACTCCACACAGCGCAAATGAATTCAGTTGATGCAGATGTGCGTGGTGCCTATTTCACTGAAGCTGAAGATGGCAACGGCTCATTTACAGTGCCAGCAATGACGATTGCAGTGTTCGTTAAGCCTCAAATGGGCGCTCAGGGTTATGGATTATCGTCGTTTGCTACATCTGGCGCACCTGATGTGGTGCCTTACGGTGAAACTGCTGTGTATCTTCGTGGTGACATGAACGGCTGGTCTACTAATGACGCATTTACCTACAAAGGCAATGGTGTTTACGAAGTTGCAGTGATGCTTGAAGCTGGTAACACTTATGGATTCAAGTTTGCTTCTGAAGATTGGGCTACGGTTAACTATGGTGCAGCCAGCGGTGCAGAGAGTGCTGTGGTTGAAGGCGAGGCCAAAGTTCTGGCACAAACCAACGATAATCTGAGTTTCGCCCCATCAGTATCGGCAACTTACTTGTTCACTATTGATGCGACCGAACCTACGGCACCAGTATTGACGGTAGCAAACGAAGAGCCGTTTGTGGGTACAGCAGTGTATCTACGTGGTGCTATGAATGGTTGGGGAACTGACGACGCCTTCGCCTATCTGGGAGGCAGAATTTATACCTTTGCCCGTAACATAGATGCTGGCACCTATGAATTTAAAGTAGCGTCTGAAGATTGGTCTACGGTTAATTTTGGTGCGATTAGCGGTGATGACGCAGATAAAGCTGTATCTGTAGGCGTGACTGTGCCACTAGCAGCAACTAATGACAACCTAGTGCTCACTATCGATGAATCTGACCGTTATGTGTTCGTGTTTGATGTAACAACATTAGACGCACCAACCATCTCAGTATACAAAGAAGATTTCTTTGGTAATACGCCAGTTTATTTGAGAGGCGGCATGAACGGCTGGGGTACAGACAGTCAGTTCATTTATCAAGGTGAAGGTGTGTACACAGTACAAGTTGAGCTAAGCGCAGGTAGTGCGGAGTTTAAGGTAGCGTCTGAAGACTGGGCAACTATTAACTTAGGAAACCCAAATGACGCAGCGAGTAATGTTGTTGTGCCGGGTGAAGCTAAAGTTTTAGGTTCGAGTAACAACAACTTAATGATTGATGTTACTGATGCCGGTACTTATGAATTTAGAGTGTCAGGCCCTAATGGTGCAATGCCTTCATTGACGGTGACTGCACTGTAATGTAACTCTTTAATTTTACGGGATTTTGGGGGCGATCTTCGCCCCCTTTTTTTGCCTAAAATATTGAAAATATGAACAAGATATACATTTGCTAACAAACGTTTACGATTACATACTTTTCCAAGTCCTCAGTTTCTAAGATACTGCTAGTTTTGGCTGGTCATGGAATGATGCTTATGAGGGCATTAGGGTGATATCGTGGTTTTTGGAAGGGGCTAACGTGCGAAAGGTTGCGCGCAGAGTGACTTTACGTCTTGTTGCTCATTTTGGTGAAAAGCAACATTACAGTGAGCAAGAGGTAGTATTTGCTTACACTGAAACTATGTCGAATAAAAAATACGTTGATTTTGCTCTCGCGATGTTTTGCTCACTTAATGAATTTGGCGATCTTCAACAAAAATACGCAATTGTCCGCACGCAAAGTCAATATCATGCACTTATAGGCCGATATTGTTTTGGAGGTTGGCCAAGATTTAATACACAAACTCTTATTGATTACGCCAACGGTAAATTACACACCTCTCCAAGTGGGTATTAATTTCCATACACCACCATTTTTTGTGTCCCTATGGGTAAAACCATCTATTGGCTAAATAGACTCTTAAGTTTTATCTGATAATTCGCTTATAAAATGACCAT
>JALUXV010000213.1 GCA_027013165.1 Alteromonadaceae bacterium | reverse complement strand
TATGGCGGTGGACGGTTTGTGAGTGTTGATTACTTTGTCTCGGCAACAAGAGCAAAGAAGACACTCTAGTTAATTTTCTTTTTATTGCACTTTCACTTACGATAAGTAGGATCCACTAACATTCAAGCGGAATACTTAATCGTGAGGAGTGCACATTGGACGCACTAGAACTATTATTAACTCGTCGCTCTCAACCAAAGTTGGTTGAGCCTGCTCCCAGCGGCGAGGCATTGAACAATATACTTAAAGCCGCAACACAGGTGCCAGATCATGCAGGGCTTTGCCCTTGGCGCTTTATAGTATGCAGCGGAGAAGGGCTAGACCGATTGGGTGAAATATACAGCCAAGCCGCAATTGCAAACGGTAAATCCGAATCAGATATTGCTCGTGCAAAACAATTACCCATCAGAGCCCCCATGGTTGTGGTGGCAATCGCTAACTATGTTGAACACGACAAAGTTCCGCGGGTGGAGCAAATTGGTTCGGCAGCGTGTAGTGTGATGGCAATGCAAATGGCGGCTCTAGCACAAGGCTTTAACGGTATGTGGCGTACGGGAAGTTATGCCCATTGCGAACATGTAAAATCGTCTTTCGGGCTAAAAACGGACGACGAAATCGTGGGGTATCTATATTTAGGTACTCCTCAATTCGCAACACCAGCAAAACCTTCGAAAAACCTTGAAGACTTTGTGACGTTTTGGAGCTAGTACCAAACTAAACAGTGACATTTACCGCCAACGCGTTAAGGGTTGGCGGCTGTCAAATTAATTTGGTATCCAGAGTATTTGCGAATATTGATAACGCGGTTGTCGTCAAGCATCCAATATTGCCCTTTTATACCATTCAATACGCCGGAAAATTCAGGTGTTTTATCTGCATTTATTGACGTTATCTTGCTGGGGTATTCAGTAACAGGATAACTAATTTGATGAACTTTGCTGTCAATCTCCGATACCGCTTGAAGCCCTTCATGTTGTATTAACTCGTCTAACCCCGGCGCTATTTTCTCCATCAGGCTTTGTTTCAGCGCTAACAAGTCTTGTTGGTCAGGTTGTCCCTTGAGCATAGTGCGCCAATTCGTTTTATCTCCAATATGCGCTTTACACAGCATTTCTACTTTGCCGCTTGTTAGCCGGTCTTTAACACGGAGCATTACTACAGCTTGGCTTGCACCTTGATCCATCCACCTCGATGAGATTCCATCGGTAACGTGACGTGTTATTCCAACTTTCAAATTGCCAGTATTTGCAAGGTAAACGAAATGGTCGCTCAGGCAGTGCTCTTCACCCCAAGAAGGCTCGCGGCAGGTTCCTTCGTTATAATGGCATTTCTCAGGCTTAATGATACAGCTGTCACATTGAGCCAAGGTAATTAAACAGCGATAACAGTAACCTTGGTTGAAACTCTTTTTTGTTTTTTTGGCACAATGTACACAATGAATGTCACCGCTGAAAGATACCGTTATTTGTTTGTCGAGTAGGGCCGACATATCAATCAATTGGTCGCCAACGGGAAGTTGATAATTAACCAGACCATTTTCGTCTGCTCGAGTATGCATTTTGCGTACGATACCTGAAACTTCCATTATGCGCCTCGCTCTGTGAGTTCACCACGTAAGTTTTTGGTGAGTTTTTCTGTGAGGGTGATGTAGTCAATATTTTTGCTCAGTAGGTAATGCAGTTTGGCAAGAGTGGCTTCTGGGGTCATGTCACCACCAGAGAGCACTCCAGCTTCTTTGAGTGCATTGCCCGTGGCATACCCACGCATGTTTACGCTACCCCGTAAACACTGAGTGCAATTCACAATGGGGATCTGTCGCTGCCGAGCATATTCGAGTTGTTGTATAAGCTGTGCGTTTTGCGGTGCATTTCCAACACCGTAACTGAGTAAAATCAATGCGTTAACAGGTTGCATAAGCGTATTTTGAATCACTTGTGCGGAAATTCCGGGGTAAAGACTCACCATGCCTATGGGTTGAGCTGAAACTCTTGAAACCACTAACGGTGCTGTGCTGCTTTTCGCCAATGTGCCAGCATTTATACTAATGTTAATGCCTGCCTCTAATAGCGGTGGAAAATTTGGTGAATCAAAAGCGTTAAACCCATCAGCATCCACTTTGCGACTGCGGTTGCCCCGTAATAAGCGGTTGTTAAAAAATAAACTGACTTCCGCAATGGGGTAATTGGCAGCGACAAACAGGGCGTTCAATAGGTTGACTTGTCCGTCAGATCTGAGCTCTGCTAACGGGATTTGAGATCCCGTTACAATCACGGGTTTACTTAAATTCTCAAGCATAAAGCTTAGCGCAGAGGCCGTATAAGCCATGGTATCTGTGCCATGGAGTATGATGAAGCCATCGTACTCGTCATAGTGTGCAGCAATATCGTCGGCGATGCGTTGCCAGTCTGACGGATTCATATCTGATGAGTCGATGAGATTGTCGTATTCGTGTAACGTGAAATCTGGCATTTCTGGGCGGTGAAACTCAGGCATGTTTTTCAATGTGTTTTGCAAAAATCCGGCCGCGGGGACGTAACCTTGCTCTGATGGTTTCATACCTATAGTACCGCCGGTATAGGCGATATAAATG
>JALUXV010000212.1 GCA_027013165.1 Alteromonadaceae bacterium | reverse complement strand
GAAGAACTTCCTGGTGTTAACGGTCAGGAAAAAACACGGGAGAGCTTACTTGCAAGCCTGAAGACAGCGCTGGTGGAGGCTCTGCACTAGCTAACAAGATTTGCAAGGACTTGGGTGAAAAGCGAATTTGAACAACGGATCTGGTGGTGATAGTTAAGAGCATTTAGTAAACTGACACCGTAATTGAAGGGGATAAAGAAGAAAAATGATAATAAATACCCAATTGTCAAGCCTGAGCCGGTCGTACACAAAACCAATCGAGTCTGACCCCATTGATGTAACCCTCGGACGGTAACGTATAGGTCTGACCCCTCGGACACTCGAATGATTAAAAGGACGGTAGATCTTGAAAAGGTTGAGTGAGAGTATAATTGTATCTATGAGCATATTTTTCATGAAAGGTGTATTCCTTTTTATGAAATTTCTTCATGTTGACTCAGTTCTTAACTTAATGCGTTTAGGCTTATGGAAAGCAAGAGGGCTAACAATAGGGTCTGGTAGTTATATCAATACACATGTTGTTATAAAAAGAGCTGAACATGTAGTTGTTGGGGAATGTGTTGTTATCAATGAATTTGTTCATATATGGGGTGGTGGAGGTGTTGATATTGGTGATAATGTTTTGATTGCATCACATTGTGTGATTACCTCTCAAACTCATGCAATTAAGGGTGAACTATATCGAACCAATGTTCAGGCTAAGCCAATTAAACTTGGAGATAATGTATGGCTGGGTGCGGGAGTGATTATTCTTCCTGGGGTTGAAGTGGGTAATAATAGTGTTGTTGGGGCAGGAAGTGTTGTAACAAGGAATGTGCCTAATAACTGTGTAGTTGCTGGTGTACCCGCTATTGTAAAACGCTACATTGACGGTGAAAAATTATCTTGAGTAAGTATAAACAACTTATTAGCAACGCTTCGATTGGCGTGCTCCAGGCTATTGTGTCAGGGATCGTTCTCTTTTTTTTATACCGCTATCTAATAGACCACCTTGGATTAGAAATACTGGGTTTATGGTCGGTAGTATTGGCTAGTACTTCTATTGCAAGACTGAGTGACCTTGGGTTATCGGGTAGTGTGATAAAATTTGTAGCACGTTACCATGCATTAAAAGATGGAGTTCAAACATCTAATGTAATTCAAACAGCAGCAATAAGCATTTCTGTTTTAATGGCAGTATTAATTATTATTATTTACCCGCTGTTGGATGATTTGTTGGCATTGGTAATACCTGAAAAAATGATGCCAAATGTAATTGATATTCTCCCGTTTGCAGTATTGTCGTTGTGGTTAAGTAGTGTTGGAGGTGTTTTTCAATCGGGTTTAGATGGTTGCCAACGGATGGATATACGTAATATCATCATGATTATATCTAATATATTATATCTAGTATTGGTAATGGTTTTGGTTCCAGCTTATGGGCTAGTAGGGTTGGCTGTGAGTCAAGTAATTCAAGGTTTTTTAGTTCTTATGATTAGCTGGTTTGTCTTACGAATGAATATTAGATCGCTGCCTTTTGTCCCCGTATATTGGTCAGTGTCGAAGTTTAAGGAAATGTTTTCTTATGCTTTGAATTTTCAAGTAAATTCAGTTGCTGTAATGTTTTTTGGACCTGCCACAAAGTTTCTCATGAGTTATTTTGGAGGGTTGGTGATGGTTGGATATTACGAAATGGCAAACCAAGTGGTTCTGAGGTTGCGATCACTCCTAATATCTGGAAATGAGGCTGTTAGCCCTGCTGTAGCTGAAATGCATGAAGTTACGCCTGAAGATGTGTCTCAACTATATGTGAAGTCATACCGAATTTTATTTTTCTTGGCTGTTCCATTTTATGCGGCAATGCTTGTGGCATTGCCGGTGGTGTCGGAACTGTGGCTGGGAAAAGTTGAGCCTGAATTTATATGGTTTGGTTTGATTCTAGGGGTTGGGTATGGGGTGTGTAACTTGGTCGGGCCAGCTTATTTTGTAAATTTAGGTACAGGTGATTTGACATGGAATTCGGTTAGCCATGTGTTGATGGCGTTTTTAAATTTGGTGTTTGGATATATTTTTGGACTACAATTTGGTGCTATTGGGGTTATTTGTGGGTCAATGCTTGCTATGGTTTTATCAAGTTGGTTTGTTTTAGTTCCAGTGCACAAAAGATTTAACTTGATGCTTTCATACTTATATCCTAAGGAGCATGCAAAATTACTATTTTTCTCATTATGCTCACCTTTATTTCCAATATGGGTTGTGCTATCTAATTCTGTGTATAAAGAAAGTCTGATGTTACAGATAAGTGTTTTTGTATTATATTTACTGCTTATTAGTATATTATTATGGATTCATCCCTATAAAAATATATTAATGTATAAAAAATAAAAAATATTTATGATTTTATTACGTTGACCGGTCTGGACGCTGTATTCCGCAGTATGAAATCAGAGTTGGGCATGGGCTCAGTCTATCATCAAACACGGCAAGGGTGGATGGGGTATTTGTGGATTACACTCATGGCTTACCATTTGGTTCATTATATTCGTTTGCACTTGAAGGATCATGATATCCATGACAGTTGGGAAACATTGCGCCGCACCATGCGAGGACACATG
>JALUXV010000211.1 GCA_027013165.1 Alteromonadaceae bacterium | reverse complement strand
CAGAAGCTTCAGCCTCTATTTCGCCAAGTATCGGTTCCAAGCTGTGTTGTTCTGGATGCCCTTCAATATTGTAAAAGGTGTTTCGAGTTGTAGCATCATAAACAGATTGTTGATAAGTGCGCTGCGATAGTTTATCAAATGTGAATAGGTTATTGGCTTTCCCGCCATTATTAAAACTAAAATTATCAAGTAAAAACCTTGGTACCGTGTGCTGCTTTTTAACATCCGTTGTGAATTTTTTACTTTCCAACATTCGACGATTACTCGCTACCTAAGTGAACTAACAGTTTATAACTAAAGCTTGATAGTAAGCCTCGTTTCCGCTGAAAAATCAAATTCTGTGTTTTAAGATGAAAGAGTCAATGTCGGGAATACGTACAATGCCGCCCCTTATACTTTAGATTCCAACCAGCAGCGCTTCCTCATTGCTTTGGCAGAAAAGCTGATTTCCAACCTTAGAATGCAAATAGCCTTACTTTTTATTGATTCTGTAAATGTAATATCGCTCATTTGCAATGGTGTTGATTCTAAGTGCACAAAATATGTAACATTTAATTTACAACTGGAGCACTATCGGTATTTAACGCGCCATATGGGTCTTAAACCCTTGCCATCTATGCTGTTTGAAAACGACCGCAAGTATTTACTGCCAAGTGTCATAGAAACCTATGACACGGCAATGCTGTCGCCTTCGGGGACGCAAGTTTTGGTTGGTCAGGGGGCTGACGAATCGTGTTTTTGGTCAGAATGACACGGTTTAATATGAAGCTTAACAGCAGAAATAATACCGTCTGTATCTAGACCGTGCTCTTTGTACATCTCTTGTTGAGTACCTTGCAGAATAAAGCTATCTGGTAAACCGAGCATTTTTATCGGTTTAAGTATATTCGCTTGCTGAAGATGTTCCGCTACGGCACTACCAGCACCGCCCATAATGCAACCGTCTTCAAGGGTAACTAATAGGTCGTGAGATTTAGCCATAGACTCGACCACTTCGCAGTCAAGTGGCTTAACAAAACGCATATCAACAAGCGTGGCGTCTAGTTTATCGGCTGCTTCAATGGCATAAGGAAGCAATGTACCAAAATTGAGAATCGCGACTTTCTTCGCTGTCGATTCTCTCAGTGTTCTCGATTGCCCCAATGGAATCGCAGTCATTTCTGGTTCAGGAACAACATGCATGCCTGCGCCACGAGGGTAGCGAACGGCCGCTGGTTTTGCGGCTATGTGGCCGGTGTACAACATCTGACGGCATTCATTTTCGTCAGATGGGGTCATAACAATCATATTCGGTATGCAGCGTAGATACGCAATGTCAAAGGCCCCTTGGTGAGTAGGGCCATCGGCGCCCACAACACCTGCGCGGTCTATCGCAAAAAGAACAGGTAAGTCTTGTAGCGCTACATCGTGGATCAACTGGTCGTAAGCACGCTGTAAAAAGGTTGAATAAATGGCCACAACCGCGTTGTTACCCTCTTTCGCAAGACCTGCGGCAAAGGTTACGGCGTGTTGTTCAGCTATCGCGACGTCGAAATACTGGTCAGGGTATTGCTGCGAAAAAGCTACCATACCAGAGCCCTCTCGCATTGCTGGCGTTACCGCCATCAATTTGGGATCTTGCGCCGCCATATCACAAAGCCATTGACCAAATATTGCAGAAAAAGTCGGTGCTGAGGGCTTCGATGCCGGTAAGGCATTGTCGGCAGGGTTGAACTTAGGTACGGCGTGAAATTTTATTGGATCTTCTTCAGCAACAGCGTAGCCTTTTCCTTTCTTGGTAACTACATGAAGAATTTGCGGGCCGTCAAAGTTACGCATATTGCGCAAAGTATCTACCATCCCATTTACATCATGACCATCAATGGGCCCAATGTAATTAAAGCCTAGCTCTTCAAAGATAGTGCCCGGGACAACCATACCTTTGATATGCTCTTCAGCACGACTTGCGAACTCTTTAATGGGGGGGACATTGCTTAGAAGCTTTTTACTGCCGTCGCGAATGGAATTAAAGAAGTTACCGGTAAGTAGACGAGCTAAGTGGCTGTTTAACGCTCCTACGTTTTCAGAGATAGACATTTCATTGTCATTGAGCACCACCACCATATCTTTTTTGATGTCACCGGCATGATTCATTGCTTCAAATGCCATACCGGCTGTCATAGCACCGTCGCCAATCACGGCAACCACTTTGCGACCAAGGTTCTCTTTATCAGCGGCTACTGCCATACCCAATGCCGCACTGATTGACGTAGACGAATGACCTACCGCAAAGGTATCAAATTCACTTTCTGGCGGCCAAGGGAAAGGGTGAAGCCCTTCTTTTTTACGTATAGTAGACATGCGCTCTGCGCGCTCAGTGAGAATTTTGTGAGGATAAGCCTGATGCCCTACATCCCACAGCAAACGGTCGAATGGCGTATTATAAACGTAGTGCAATGCTACGGTGAGTTCAACAGTGCCCAAGCCAGAGGCAAAGTGGCCACTGGTTTGACTTACACTGTTGAGCAAGTATTCTCGAAGCTCATCAGCAAGTACCCGTAATTTCTCTTGCGGTAACTGACGCAGCTTTTCTGGTACTTGCGCTAACGCAAGGGTGGGGTAATGTTGTAAATCTAGACTCATTACTTATTATCTTTTTAGGTCAACCTAAGTTTTGTGCGCGTCAAACCCACAAGGCATAATTCGCCAGTGTGCAGTAGAGCGGATGTTTCACTGGAATCGCAGACTTTTAATGGTCTCTTTTCACTAATAATTCGCTAAACGACGCCAAAGTGTCGGTATTGTAAGGTAAACGGGCTAATGCTTGAAGTGCCTTGTCATGCAACTTTTGCAGTTCTTGTTTTGCACCCGCTAATCCGAGCAGCGCTGGGAACGTATTTTTGCCCAATGCAATATCGCTCCCAGAGGGTTTACCCAATTGTTCGCTGCTACCTTCAACGTCTAAAATGTCGTCTTGTACTTGAAATGCAAGGCCTATAGCGTCAGCAAACGTGAGTAAATCTTCTTGTTCTAGCGGCGCAATATTGGGGGTTGCGACAATGACCATTTCAACACAAGCTCGCAATAGCGCCCCAGTTTTTAAATTGTGTAACTTTTTTAATGTTTCTAATGTGATGTCTTGTCCGGTACTTGCTAGGTCAATCGCTTGTCCGCCACACATTCCTCGGTAACCTGCACTTTTGGCAAGCACAGATAACAACACACTTCTTTGATTGTGTGCATAGTCACTGAGTGGCGCGTCAGCTAGTATACTGAAACCTAGCGTTTGAAGCGCATCACCCGCCAGTATTGCCGTTGCTTCATCAAAGGCTACATGGCAAGTGGGCTGGCCCCGTCGCAAATCGTCATCATCCATAGCGGGTAGGTCGTCGTGGGTGAGGGAATACGCGTGAATACACTCAATTGCCATACTAATGGCAAGTTGGTCTTGTGATGGCAAGTCGAGCATGTTCCCAACAAGCTGAGTGAGCAACGGGCGCATGCGTTTACCGCCCACCAACAACGCATGATTCATCGCAGCTTTTAACCTTGGTGCGTCATCTGGCAGCTTTTTTACTTGTGCAGCAAGGCCTTCATCCGTTTTCTTTTTAATTTGTTCGTGCAAAGCGCTAAAATTCATAGAAACTCTCAGTCATCCTTTGCACGCTACACGGTATCGCTGTCGTCAAAATCGGTGAGTTCACCTTTATCAGCAAGTAAAATTTTTACTTTTTGTTCAGCCTCTTCAAGGGTTTTCTGTCCAAGTCGAGATAGTGTGACGCCGCGTTCGAATTTTTCTAATGCTTGATGCAAAGGAAGGTCGCCATTTTCCATTTCATTTACAATGGAATCTAGCTCTGCAAGAGTTTCTTCAAAGGAAGGTGACGTTGTCTTTTCAGTCACAATAGGCCTCGATCTTGTATAAAAGATTAATTACGCGCACATTAACCGAGGGTAGCCATAGGGTCAAATGGTTTGTCCTGATACAGGGTATAGCGCTATTATCTATGTAAAACATGCGATAAATTGACCATAATTTAGGTGTAGAAATAACTACCCTTGCCGATAGTGTTAATGTGATAACAGTTTTATACTCGGTAAGTAACATGTCGTTTTTGCTTACAATTTCAGAAAGAATGAGGAAGATTGAGTGGATTTAGCAACTGTCATAGGTATGTTGGGCGCCATTGGCTTTGTTGTAATGGCCATGGTTATGGGCGGCAGCATGAGCATGTTCATCAACGTGCCCTCTATCTTAATCGTATTCGGCGGAACGCTTTTCGTTATTCTCTCTCAGTACACACTTGGTCAGTTTTTTGGCGCAGGTAAGATAGCTGGAAAAGCCTTCATGTTCAAAATTGACACACCTGAAGATCTTATCGAAAAAATCGTGGAAATGGCTGATGCTGCTCGTAAAGGTGGATTTCTTGCACTCGAAGAAGCTGAAATTGATAACGCCTTTATGCAAAAAGGTGTAGATATGCTTGTTGATGGCCATGACATTGAAGTGGTGCGCGAGACGCTCGCCAAAGATATCAGCATGACCACCGAACGGCATGAATTTGGGGCCACCATATTCAAAGGCATGGGTGACGTAGCCCCTGCAATGGGAATGATAGGTACCCTTATCGGTCTAGTTGCCATGCTTTCAAACATGGACGATCCAAAGGCCATCGGCCCTGCAATGGCGGTTGCTCTTTTAACAACCCTGTACGGTGCATTCATGGCTAACGTTATTTGTCTTCCTATAGCGGTAAAACTAGGGAACCGAGCAATAGAAGAAAAACAAAATCAAAGTTTAGTACTCGATGGTATTGTGGGTATTGCCGATGGACAAAACCCACGTGTTATCGAAGGCATATTGAAAAACTATTTGGCCGAGAGTAAGCGCGGCACTGGTGCTGAGGACGAATAATGGCTGAAGAATGTCCCAAATGCCCCCCCGAAGGTCTCCCCGCGTGGATGGGAACCTTCGCTGACTTGATGTCTTTATTGATGTGCTTCTTTGTACTTCTACTTGCCTTCTCTGAAATGGACGTGTTGAAGTTTAAGCAAATTGCAGGTTCGATGAAGTTCGCGTTTGGTGTACAAAACAAAATTGAGGTTAAGGATATTCCAAAAGGCACGAGTGTTATCGCCATGGAATTCAGACCTGGTCGCCCTGATCCCACGCCCATAGAAACCATTCAACAACAAACCATAGAAATGACCCAGCAAATGCTAGAGTTTCAAGCAGGGGATGAAGACTCTGCGGGTGGTCGACAGAAACAGCGTGGCGAGCAGCGAGGTGGTCAGTCTCAACAAACAGCTACTGACCAGTCATCATCATCTTCACAAAGTTCAGATCAAGAACAAGACAATGAGCTGATGAAGAAGATTGCTCAACAACTTGAAAAGCAGATATTAGATGGCTCAATAGAACTAGAGTCACTGGGGCAGCAAATTACCATACGCATCAGAGAGAACGGTTCGTTTTCAGCAGGGTCGGCATTTTTGCAACCGCAGTTTCAGCCAATTGTTCGTGAAATAGGTATCTTGTTGGCAGATGTGCCCGGTGAAATTGAAATATCAGGTCACAGCGATGGTCAACACATTGCAAACGAACTTTATCGTTCCAATTGGGATCTTTCCGCTCAGCGAGCAGTCGCTGTTGCTGAATCTATGCGTTTAGCCCCCGGGTTTGACGAAAGCCGTATGTCTGTAGTGGGGCGGGCAGACACCGATCCTGTCGTTGAAAATGCAACATCAGCGGAAGACAGAGCAAGTAATCGTCGAGTGGAAATTAACATCAATCAGGGTAAACCCATGTTGTCTAATCCAATCTCGGTCATCGACGAAGAGTAATGATTGTTTAACTTTTTTGAAGATGAGGTGTTGTGGGCATTTTCCTTCACGCTGTGAACTCATCCCTGAGTGCTCTGCTTCGGCATCCATGCCTCAGAAGGAAGTAAAATGCCCACAACACCTCATATCAGAACCTCTGTAAGACATTCTCCTTCACGCTGTGAACTCATCCCTGAGCGCTCTGCTTCGGCATCCGTGCCTAAGGCGAAAGTAAAGGCTATCTCGCCATTTCTTCCCTATAGTGGGGCTTAGTTAGCACTAACTGAACTGTGCTAATGGTGCGCTCTAGAAAGCCACCTTCGCAATATTTTAGATAGTAATTCCACATACGCATAAAGCGTTCGTCGTAACCCGCTTTTAGTAGGTTGTCTTTAGCGGCATTAAAGGCAATGTACCAATCGTCCAATGTTTTCGCGTAGTCTAAACCTATATCGTGAAGGTCTCGAATCATCAAGTTGGTATAGCGCTTTAAATGCGCATTTAACTGATGTTGAGAAGGTAAGAAGCCACCTGGGAAAATGTATTTCTGAATAAAGTCTACGCTGTTTGAGTAACTATCGTAGCGTCTGTCGTCAATAGTAATAGATTGGAGCAGCATTACACCGTCCTCTTTGAGCAATGATGAACACTTAGTCACAAAGTTACCCAAAAAGCGTTTTCCAACCGCTTCAATCATTTCAATCGACACCAATTTGTCGTACTTGCCTTCAAGTAGTCGATAGTCTTTCTTCAACAGTGTGATCTTGTTTTCGAGGTTCTCTCGTTTTATCCAATCCTCGGCCCACGCATACTGCTCTTCAGAAATGGTGGTTGTTGTGACTTTACAGCCGTAATACTTTGCAGCGAATACCGCTAAACCACCCCAGCCAGTGCCAATTTCAAGTAAGTGGTCTTTGGGCGATAACTTTAGCTTTTCACAGATAGTGCGTAGCTTGTGATGCTGAGCTTCAGACAAGGATGCGTTAGGGTCGGGATAGATGGCCGCCGAGTACATCATAGTACCGTCGAGAAATTGGGTGTACAGCTTATTACCAAGATCGTAATGCGCTTCGATATTTTTCTTGGCTTGTGATTGGGTGTTACGACGTCCGAAATGCTGTATTTTATTAAGAGGCAGGGTTAACCATTTAAACTTGCCTTCCCACTCGTCTAACGTTGGGAGGTTTCTCGCGAATACGCGGATAACTTGGGTTACATCATCGCTTTCCCACAAACCATCCATATATGATTCACCCGCGCCAACACTACCGCCAAATAGCAATCGTTTGTATGCCTTGATATCAAGAATGTTCACGTGCGCATGAATATCTGATGATTGCTCTCCAAAAGTCGCCACATGGCTACCTTGTTCGGAAATACTCAGAGTACCTAATGGGAGAGATGCTAAACACCGTAAAAAAATTCGTCGGCAGGTTTTATCAAAAAATGAAACCTCAGAGGTGTTAATAAGTACCGATTCGCCGTTAGACATTGTTTATTGTTCCTGACTTTTTTCTGGATGTGTATATAGTGGGGTACGCTTTAAAAATAGTTTTAACGCTTGCCAGTATATTCCCACGACGGTTTTTATCGTCATATTGGGTATACGAAGCATCGCCCGAGAAAGATTTTCATTTGATAGAGAATATCTTCGTAAATTTAGCCCAGCTGTGAATTCTTTGTTGTTGCGACAGCAATCCATGGCTAAAGCTAACTGCTCTGATGGTTGCGCAATACGCCATTTGTAGGTCATATTTATGGGGTTAAAAGGCGACACATGAAATGCTTTTTCCGTGTCACTTTGAACGGCTAAGTCTACTAAGTAGTAATGTCGCTCATTCCATGGAGTGTTACTAACTTCAGCAAGTACGTGGCTATAGCGACCGTCACTTTGGCGAAGATAATAGAAGTTAACGGGGCTAAAATAAATTCCCCACACTCTTAATTGACCCAGCATAAAAACGTCGCCCGATACTGGCTCGCCATTGAGCTCGCTCATTTTATCAATAACGGCTTGTTCTAAAGGTTTGTCTGAATCACTTAAATAATCAGTCCGCTTTAATCTAAACCAGGCTCTACCAGAGGTCGAGAAGCGCTTCAGCGATGCTGATAGCTCGTCAACCTCATTTAGCTTTAACCAAAACAAGTGAATCTTGTAGCTAAACTTGTGCTTAGTCGGTGCGAAGCGTTCGTGGTAAACAAGGCCTTTGTATAATGCACTTTCCATTAGAGTGTTTCACCGAATCGTTCGCATACATCAAGTGCACTTTTCACGCCATCTTCGTGGAAACCGTTGTACCAATAAGCACCACAAAAATGGAGATTATCTACGCCGCATATTTCTGTCCTTCGCTGTTGTGCACGTACCATTTTCTCACTGAACTGAGGATGGGCATATTCGTATTGGCGCAGTACTAACGCAGGGTTTATCTCTGCGGTATTGTTTAACGTTACGCTATAAGTGTTTTTCGCCTCTAAGCGTTGAAGTATGTTCATATTATAGGTGACGGATGCAGGGCGGCTTTCTTCGGTGGCGTCGTCTTTTAATCTATAATTCCAGCTAGCCCACGCGAGCCTACGATTAGGCAGCTGTTTATTGTCTTTGTGCATGACAACATCGTTTAGTGCGTATGGAATATCACCAAGTACTTGTTTGTGAGAATCACTGGGCTCGGCTAGCATAGCCAGTGCTTGGTCACTGTGACAGGCAAATACCACATGATCGTATGTTGATTGACCGCCTTGTGTGTCTT
Source organism: Alteromonadaceae bacterium (assembly GCA_027013165.1). Lineage (GTDB taxonomy): Bacteria > Pseudomonadota > Gammaproteobacteria > Enterobacterales > Alteromonadaceae > Alteromonas. Next base: position 5,861 of record JALUXV010000211.1, on the reverse strand, counting down.
CTATTATCCATTGGTGGTTGTCTTTAGTAACGCTAACCACACCACAAGACAACTTGATTCTGTCTGCAAATGATTTGGTCAACGGCGAGATATACTGAAACGACCCTCCTTTGATGGTATACCACTGAGGTCTGTCACTGATGTTTAACAAGCCGTGGTTGTTGAAGAACTGTAGGAAGAAGGTCAACGGAAATCGGCGAGTTTGCGCTAAGCTAGAAGACCAAATTGCGGCACACATGGGGAGAATGTAGTAGCGCGCAAAGTCATCACTCAAATTTAGCTCAGTTATTATGTCTTGCAGGGTCAGTCCTTCAGTATCCCTACCATCGGCAACGAATTGTTTGCAGGCTTTATTAAATTTGAGTATGTCTGAAATGATTCGCCAAAATCTCGGCCGAAAAATATTTCTGCGCTGGGCAAATAGTGTATTAAGTGAGTTGCCGTTATATTCGATATTTGCGGCTTTACTTGTTACTGAAAAGCTCATTTCCGTGGGTTGATAGTCTACACCCAGTTCAGTCATCAGTTTTATAAAGTTGGGGTAGGTCCAATCGTTGAATACGATAAACCCAGTATCGATATTGTGAGACTCTCCATCGTCGTCAATTTTTTTTGTGGCAGTGTGTCCACCGATGTAATCGTTGGCCTCGTAAACAGTTATGTCGTTTTTTCTGTTCAGCAGGTAAGCACTGGTTAAGCCTGATATTCCTGTGCCTACAATAGCAATACGTTGGGTCATTGGTGAATTATGCCTTCTCATTTTCTTTCATCGACAGGGACAGACGCTTCTGTATTCCTGCGGGTAGTAGATTCATAGCGCGTAACATCCAACCGAAAGCACGCGGGAAAAATACGGTAGATTTTTGTTTCTGAATGCTGACTAGAATGGTATTGGCAGCCTCTTCGACCGAAATCTTCATTGGCATGTCGAAGTCATTTTTGTCAGTTAAAGGGGTTTCAACAAATCCAGGAGAAATGGTTTGCACTGCTATTCCTTTGTCGTGTAGGTCAACTTCTAAGCTTTTTGAAAAGTAATACAGCGCCGCTTTACTCGCACCATAAGCTTGAGCACGAGTAAAAGGTAGTAATCTGGCCATGCTATCAACAATAACTAATTTGTTGTTACGAACTAAGTTGGGCAAAATTGCATCTACGCAGTTTACTACGCCAAAAAAGTTAGGTTCGAAAACTCTGCGGAACATTTCTGGTTGAAAATCATCAACATCTACATATTCACAGGTTCCGGCATTGAGTACAAATATGTCGGCTGTTACACCTTTTAATGCATCTATTGTTGATGTGAGTTGAGTGACATCAAACTGCAATGTGCGAATACCTTCATATAAGGCTAGCTCGTCAAGGGCGGTTTGATTTCTTCCGCATGCTATAACCTCAAACCCTTCAGAGGCCGCGTGTATTGCTAACGCTTTACCAATACCGGACGTTGCTCCCGTTACTAGTAGGGTTTTCATTTGGCCAGCTTCGCTTTAATTTTTTTGACGATAAAACCTAGTAGCGGAATATGCTCATATACCATTTCGCCAAGGTCATAGTAGTCTTTGTGGTAACTAATTTTGTCGCCCGCGACTTTGAGTTGCGATGTGCCATTTAGCAAGATGAGTTTAGTCGACTGTTTGAGTTTGAGGTGCATCGTCCAGTTCACAACGTGGGTAATTGACGCATTGTTACAGTGGATGATTTCATGGATCTCAAATTTGCAAGAACTCGCGTTGGTCAGTAACCCGTCGAAATATTCTTGTACCGCTTTTATACCTTTGTGCGTGCACACGGGGTCAATAAAAGTGACATCATCAGAATATACCTTAGGCAAATCGTTCGGGGTAATGTCACAAAGTTCACTGTATAGGGTTTTAAAGTTTTGGATGGCGTCCACAGTCTACTCGCTCGTAAATAAAATAAGCTTTTGTATTAGGTGCTTACCTAACTAACATACAGCAATAAAGAGAATGAGGATCATGAAGTATTAAATTATTTTCAGTTCGATCCATTAACTCATAATCGGCGTATTCCTGTGTGTAACATAGGTAAATTAAATGAACATGCAGCGATATCCATTATTCCCATTAACAGCGCATCTGCTTCCTGACGGCAGAATGGCGTTACGTATCTTTGAGCCTAGGTATTTACGTATGGTGAAAGAGGCGTGTGCCACAGACAGTGGGTTTGTGGTGTGCATGCTTAATAACAAAGGTGATAAAGAGAAGAATCAACACGTTCACGCCATTGGTACATACGCCAAGGTTATTGATTTCGACATGCTAGACGATGGTTTACTTGGTATTACCGTTGAAGGCATATATTGCGTAGAGATTAGCGAAATTGAAACCGAGAGCGACGAATTGCGAACGGGGATGTGCTTACCTTTGGATAATTGGAGCTGTGAAGTTCACAATCAAGATATTGCACCTATGGTAGATAAGCTTCGACAGGTTTTCGAACACTACCAAGACCTTGCTGCAATATATGAAACACCCAAATTTGACAATCCAATGTGGGTATTGCTGAGGTGGCTTGAGTTGCTTCCTGTAGATGCAAAGCAAAAGCAGCATTTTTTAGAACAAAAAAGTTGCACCAAACTACTGCACTATCTTTCTTCACTTGTTTTGTAGTCGATCAAGTACACTATTGGGCCAACAATTCTCTGTGCTCCTTTAACATTACAAATATGTAATGTATTGTTAATGCCTAAATCGATCTTTTGTCTGTGCTCTTGCGTATTATCACTATTAACGCAGAAATCACGGACAATACTATGCTAGTTGGAATTCCCTTGGAGCAACGAAACAGCCCAGTCAAACCTAAAGACTGCGCTACAGAAATGTCAGACTACATTCTTGCGGTAGCTGAAGACCGTTGTAAGTCGTCGTTCGCTAGTGTATTCAACTATTTTGCGCCTAGACTCAGGTCTTATGCGCTCAAACAAATGGGTAACGAAGCGTTAGCCATGGAGTTGGTGCAAGACACTATGTCGAATGTGTGGCAAAAAGCACATTTGTTTAACGCCGAGAAGGGTTCACCTTCAACGTGGATATTCACGATTGCGCGTAACATAAGATTCGACATGCTGCGCAAGCTTCAAAATCGCAAAGAAGATATCTGCTCCGATGATCTATGGCCAGTATTGTGCGAGCAAACCGCTGACCAAAACGAAGTATCTCTCGACGAACAAGTGACCTTGGAACAGATAGGACACTTGTTCGATGCCCTGCCTGAAAAGCAAAGAGCAGTGGTTGAAGCCATTTATATTGATGGGAAGTCTCAACAAGAAGTTGCCGACCAGTTGTGTATACCTTTAGGTACCGTGAAATCACGAACTCGATTGGCACTTCAGCGATTGAAAGGCATGTTAAGCGACAATGATTAATTTTCACCCTAGTTCAGAGCAGTTAAGGGCATTTGCGACTGGTGATTTAGCACCAGCCCTGTCTATCATGGTGTCTGCACATTGCGATATGTGCCCCCGTTGTATGGATATGGTTAACAACATGACCGAAGAGCTTGCTCAAGAATCGCTGGAAGAAGTAGCGGTGCCTAATGCTGAATTGCTGCCAAGCGCAATGCAGTCTATGTTGGCTGACATTACAAAGCTTCCTTCGTCGTTAAGCGCTGATGATTTAATTAATATCGCGCAGAAGAAAGACCATACAAACATTGAGCTTGATGGACGAAAGTTTCAGTTGCCGAGAACGCTTCATCGTTACGTTAATAAAACGGGTAACTGGTCTAGTTTAGTTGGTAAGTTGTGGCAAGCGCCTGTAGATATGGGTACTCAAGGAGTCGCTAATTTCATATTCATGGGGCATGGTGGTAGCGTTCCAGAACATACCCACCGTGGAACAGAATACACCTTAGTCATCAATGGCGAATTTAGTGACGGGTTAAACCAATATGACTCAGGTGATTTTATTTTGATGGATAGCAGCCATACTCACACGCCACAGGCGACATCTCATGACGGTTGCCTAGTATTCAGTATGGTAGATGAGCCACTACACTTTACTTCAGGTTTGGCAAGGCTACTAAACCCGTTCAGTCATTTGTTTTTTAGATAGGTATCTCAGTATAAAAAAGCGCACATTAAGTGCGCTTTTTTGTTGGCCAAACTTGTTAGCTGATGAACTCACTGTCTGGAAAGTTAATACGCAGCGTTTTCATGGCGTTGTCTCTAAGCTCGGTTAACCCTAATTGTTCATAGCTCGAAACCATTATCTCCAGCGCAGATTGTACTTGCGTTGAATCTGGGTAATGCTCAATCACATAACGTCCACGATTTGCTGCGGCAACATAAGCGCTTCGCTTCATGTAATAACGGGCAATCGCAATTTCGTAACGCGCTAAACGGTCTTTAATATGCAGCATTCTAGCTTTTGCATCAGCCGCATATTTACTGTCTGGATATTGCTGAATAAGACGTCTGAAATCATTGAATGCTTCACGAGACTTTGATGGATCGCGGTCGGAACGATCAATACGCATCAATTCTTGGAATAAATTACTGTCTGATTCCATATTAGTTAAACCACGCATGTAGTGCGCGTAATCAACGTCGGAGTGGTTTGGGTTTAGCCTGATGAAACGGTCAATATTGGCTATCGCTTCTTCTGGTTTTCCTGATTTATAGTAACTATAAATCAAGTCTAGCTGAACTTGGTGAGACAGAGGGCCAAAGGGAAAACGAGAATCTAATTGACTAAGGGTTTGTGCTGCAGCGCTAAAATTACCCACTTCCATGCTTCGTTTGGCACTGTCATATAATTGTTGTGCGCCCATATTGGCAACTATGACTTGTTCCTCTTCATCAGAGGAGCTACAACCGGTCATGGTGATCACTGCACCCAATACAACTGGGGCGAGTAAGCGAAATGATTTCATAATAGTTTTATTTTCCTGCTAAACAGTGCGGTTCATATTGCTAACTGTGCTTATTGCCTCATTCTAACGCACACAACAACAAAAACCATACAAATTCGTAAACAATCCAGTGTCCTGTCAGAAAGCTTGTTATAATAGCCCTTTTACATGCGATTATTGGTGTTATGACATTGTCGGATAACTTGATAAATCTGGAGGCCGAGACAGGCCCAGAGCATTTCGGACTTCGTTTAGATCAAGTTTTAGCGGATTTGTTCCCTGAATTTTCACGATCTAAGCTAAAAATTTGGATTCAAGAGGGAAATGTTACAGTAAATGGTGATGTGATCACCGTTCCACGGCATAAAATGCAAGTGGAAGAAACAATCTGCGTTACCGCAGAAATGGATGTTCAGGTAACGAGTGAAGCGCAAGATATTGAGCTGGATATTGTTTACGAAGATGAACATATACTAGTGATCAACAAGCCTGCCGATCTTGTTGTACATCCCGGTGCGGGCAATCCTAGTGGTACTATTCTCAACGCTTTGTTGAATCACGTACCCGATATCGACAAGGTACCGCGTGCGGGTATTGTTCATCGATTAGACAAAGATACCACGGGTCTAATGGTTGTTGCTAAAACACTACAAGCGCAAACCCATTTGGTAGACCAACTTCAACATCGTGTAATGAGTCGCGAATATGAAGCGGTAGCCATAGGTACTATGGTTGCTGGTGGTATTGTCGATGCAGCGATTGGCCGCCATCCAACTAAACGGACTCATATGGCAGTGCGAGAGTTTGGAAAACCAGCAGTGACCCATTACCGCGTGAAAGAGAAATTTCGCGCTCATACCCACGTTCGACTCAAATTGGAAACCGGTAGAACACACCAAATTCGCGTGCACATGGCCTACATTAAACACCCATTAGTTGGAGACCCTGTGTACGGCGGTCGACCCCGTTTACCAAAAGGAGCGTCTGAA
>JALUXV010000210.1 GCA_027013165.1 Alteromonadaceae bacterium | reverse complement strand
AATTAATATCGATGTCACTGTCATCAAAGATGGCTACCATGGCGACACCTCTAAGATGTTCATCGTGGGCAAACCCTCTATTTTGGCAGAGCGTTTAGTGCGAGTGACACAAGAGTGTCTGTACAACGCCATTAGGGAAGTGAAGCCTGGTATGCGCTTGGGTGACATTGGTCATATTTGTCAAACTCATGCGGAAGCGCATAACTATTCAATTGTTCGCGAATACTGTGGTCATGGTATTGGGGCCAGCTTCCACGAAGAGCCTCAAATCGTGCATTATGGCCGCCCGGGTACAGGTGAAGAATTGGTTCCCGGTATGTGTTTTACTATTGAGCCAATGGTCAATGCCGGCAAGCGCTATTCAAAAGTATTGCCTGACCAGTGGACGGTAGTCACCAAGGACAGAAGTTTAAGCGCACAATGGGAACACACGCTTTTGGTAACTGAAACCGGCGTAGAAGTGCTTACCTTACGTGAAGAAGAAACACTAGAGCGCGTTATCTCACACGACTGAATTTCAGTAGTGACGCAATACGGTAAGTAATACGGTAAAATACCACAAGGTAAAATACGACGCGCCCCTGTGCCGCGTATTTTACCTTACTTTTTGAACACTCCACCTGCGCAACACCTTAACCTTATTATCACCATCTATAACATTTTTGTATAATTATTCACATTTTAACCGGTGCTATGCACTAAATACCCACTGCGAATCTGACTCAATTCATGATATGGTTCAATGCGTTCAAAACGACGTACGCATAGAAGGTGAATTTTGACGCTGCAATCCCTGATAAAATCAATTGAAACCATAACCACGGTAGACGACTTACCCGCCATTAAAGCTTGTGTAGAAAAAAGTTACGACTGGATCCGCGCATCTTTTGATACCACGGCGGTCAATCAGTTAGTCACAGGCCGAGCGCAGTTTGTTGACGCCCTGCTATGCCATTTATGGGATTTGTATGGGTTAGACAACAATAGGGATTTGGCCCTCTGTGCCGTGGGAGGATATGGGCGTGGACATCTTCAACCCTATTCCGACATCGATTTACTGATAGTTAGCAAGCGTCCGTTAAAACCAGAATACCAAGAAAAAATCGGGATGTTTATCACCCTATTGTGGGACATTAAACTCGACGTAGGTCAGTCGGTTCGCACAATCAAAGAAACCGTTAAATTAGCCAAAGACGATATTTCCATTGCGACAAACCTTGTAGAAAGCCGATTACTTTGTGGCAGCGAGCAAGTATTCGATAAGCTTTGGGACGAAGTTAACGGTCGCAACTCTTGGACGAGTAAAGCATTTTTCACCGCGAAATACGAAGAACAAAAAAATCGGCATGCTAAGTTTAATGGTACCGCCTATAACTTAGAGCCAAATATTAAAGAAAACCCCGGCTGTCTTAGAGATATCCAGTCAATAGGATGGGTAGCAAAGAAGCACTTTAAAGAATATGACGGCTGGAATTTAGTTGGCCATGGTTATTTTACTGAACAAGAACACAGTGAATTAATTACCTGCCGAATGCATTTGTGGAAAATGCGTTGCGCATTGCATTTAATCGCTGGCCGCAGTGAGAACAGACTGCTTTTTGATTACCAGCCCGATGTAGCTGAAATGCTAGGTTATGGTAAGGAAGGAAAACCGTCTGTTGAGAAAATGATGCGAGACTTTTTCCGTACCATTGCTCGCGTATCAGAACTCAATCAGATGCTTTTGCAGCGATTCAAATATGACATGCTTAATCAGAGCGTGCAGCGCTCTGCCATTATCAATGAAGATTTTGAACTGCTAGATAATATGATTTCTCCTCGGCACGAACATGTTTTTTCGTCGCCAGAGAGCATCCTCGACTTTTTGAATGTGATCACCAACACACCAGAAGTACAAGGGCTGTCTACTACCTGTATTCGCCAACTTCGTAATGCCCATAGAGCATTTGAAGATAGTTACTTTGTAGACAGACCAGAAAGTCGTGAAAAACTCATGCACCTGCTCAGGCAACCCGACTTCTTCAATTACGCATGGGATGTGATGCACCACTACGGCATTTTACAGGCGTACTTACCTGAATGGGATGCCATCGTAGGCATGATGCAGTTTGATTTATTTCATGCCTACACGGTTGACGAACACACACATCGCCTTGTTAAGCACGTAAACTACTTTTTCTCGAAAGAAAATAAAGACTTTCCACGGTGCGGAAGAATATGTCGTCATTTAGATAAGCCCGAAGTCCTTTACATTGCGGCCATTTTTCACGACATAGCCAAAGGCCGAAATGGCGACCACTCTACCCTGGGCGCTGTAGATGTTGCTAACTTCTGTAAACGACACAATGTGCCGGATGATGACGCTGCAATGATAGCCTGGTTAGTTGAGAACCACCTGCTTATGTCGGTTGTTGCACAACGTAGAGATATTTACGATCCGGAAGTGATTAGCGAGTTCGCCAGTGCTGTTCGTAGTCATAATCACCTAAACTTATTATATACCCTGACATTGGCAGATATTCGCGCCACCAACGATAATTTATGGAATGATTGGAAGGCGTCACTGTTGCGCGAGCTGTATCTTATGACACAGAAAGC
>JALUXV010000209.1 GCA_027013165.1 Alteromonadaceae bacterium | reverse complement strand
GCTTGAATTAATTTGGTCTATCTACTTAACCATGGTTGGTATAAGTCAGTGGACTTCGTTTTCAACCAAGAAGTCTTTACTTATCGCCATTGCACCAAGTGTTGTTATTTACGGTATCTGGCTACTAGTAATATTGCTCTAACTTTGAGCTAGACCATGTCGATAAAGCCGCTAATATTGTTTCAGCGGCTTTTTTTAGCTTTCTATCTACATAGCGGTAATTGAGGAGTTCTCTTCGCCTGACTTCCCTGTGGTCTGAAATAGGAGGTGTTCTCGTAAAACGTTTCGTTTTGCACTTCGTGCCAATTAGGAACCCCTAATAGAGGAATTGGCTTTAGTATATTCGGTAGATTGAAATACTCGAGCTCGATGATACGCTTCACCAAGGCATCATCTACAATCTCACGCTGTTCACCCATCGGATTGCTTTTAAAGTCTGTAGGCACTACAACGGCCAACCACTTACCGGTTAAACCTTCAAACGGTGAGAGCATCATTTCTAAATTGGCATGTCCAAAAACAATAGGATGGATCTTTGTACCAAAAGCGTCTTTATTGGCAATAAACACATCTTTCCATTGATGGGACGCCAAACATTCAAGTACTAAATTGCCTTCAGTCAAAAAGTCCTCTTCCAGTGCCAACACCACACCACACTCGTCAAAGTGAGTTATCTTATTTCTTCTAGGTGTTCGAGGGTGCACGCCATGTTCACGAATATCTTCAATATGCAGCCGATTCAATAGCGCTTTGGTTTTGGGAAACTGTATCCAAATAAGGGCATTGAACAAGTCATGCCAGCTCTCTTCTCGGGTTGGCACTACTCGGTCTTGCCCAATAATTTCCTCATAGTAACGAGTTTCCGTATCTGGAAAACTACCTTGCGCTTTGAACATAGGGCCTTCCCACTGGGTTACGGAACGAAGGGCTAAATCATTGAGAAGATCTGCGCTAGGAAAATCCACCTCTGACAACAAGTTATAGTCATTTAACAAGTCAACTACTGGCTGTGAAGCTTGTGTTTCAATAAGTTTAGGTATCCAAGAAGGAAGGTTCTGAGTGGCTTTCATACTATGGGTTGGTTCAACGGCAGGTTTTATCTATACTGGGCGGTATTGTAGAGCAAACAGAGACTAACAATGAAAAAAATGTTTTTGCCCGTACTAGTTGCGTCAATCTTTGGCGCCAGTGCATGTACACCTAACGACCCAGAACAAACCACAATTACACCTGCTTCAAACTTTGAAGATGTTTATTCGAGTATCTCCGATGAAGACATTCGCGGCCCATTAATGACCCTTTCATCAGACGAGTTTGAAGGCCGCTTACCCACCACTGTAGGCGAAGAAAAAACAATCGCTTATTTAATCGAGCAATTTAAAGCCGCAGGTATGCAACCAGGAAATGGTGATAGCTTCTTACAAAAAGTAGCTTTAATGGAAATCACCGCCGATCCCAATATGACAATGACCATTGGTGACAACACCTTTGTTTACAAAGAAGATATGGTTGCTTCGTCAAAGCGCGAGCAAGCGCAAATTAACCTAGAAGACTCTGAACTGGTATTCGTAGGCTATGGTGTAAACGCACCAGAGTATGATTGGAACGATTACGAAGGTTTAGACGTTGAAGGCAAAACTGTGGTCATCTTGGTTAACGATCCCGGTTTTGAGAACCCCGACAGCGGTAAATTTCAAGGCACCACAATGACCTATTATGGTCGCTGGAGTTACAAATACGAAGAGGCCAGCCGCCAAGGAGCGGCCGGCGCTATTATCGTTCACGAGACTGCACCAGCATCATACGGATGGTCAGTGGTAGCCAATAGTTGGAGTGGCCCTCAATATGGTTTAGTGAGTAAAGACCAAGGGGCTAGTCGTGTGGCAGTGGAAGGATGGTTAACCCTAGAAGCAGCACAAAAAGTATTTGCCGATGCAGGGTTAGATTTTGCACAAGAAAAAGCAGCGGCCCTAAATGGCCCTTATCACAAACCAATGGGCATAACAGCCTCGGTGACGGTGAATAATACCTTCGAAAAATCAGAGAGTAATAATGTTATTGCTACCCTTCCCGGTAGTGAATTTCCAGATGAGCACATTATCTACACTGCCCACTGGGATCATTTAGGTAAAGACGAAACTAAAGAAGGCGACCAAATATATAACGGTGCCCATGACAACGCCACTGGCTCTTCAGCAATTATTGCCATGGCTCATGCCTTTGGCTCTTTAAATCAAACACCCAAGCGTTCTGTTTCATTCTTGGTGGTTACCGCGGAAGAACAAGGGCTATTGGGTAGTAAGTACTACGCTGACAATCCTGTGATCCCGATTGAAAATACCGTGGCCAACATCAATATGGATGCACTGAACGTATTAGGTCGAACTAAAGATGTGGCCGTTGTAGGCATGGGTAAATCGGATATGGAAGATTACCTCACTGTGGCAGCAACTCGACAAGGTCGTACATTAACCCAGGAAGACCGTCCAGAAGCAGGCTATTACTACCGTTCTGATCACTTTAGCTTTGCCAAACAAGGTGTGCCCGCACTCTACGCACAAGGTGGAAGTGAGCCGATTGACGAAGAAACTGCGGCCTACAGAAAACGC
>JALUXV010000208.1 GCA_027013165.1 Alteromonadaceae bacterium | reverse complement strand
AAAGAGTACGACATCGAAGTCTACAACCCAGTGGGGAATAACGGAGTATATCTAGAAAACACACCGCTATTTGCAGGCCAGTTTGTATTTAAAGCCAACGACACAATTGTGGAAACGGTGAAAGAGCAAGGTAATCTTGTACTTAATGAAAAGTACGAGCACAGTTACCCGCATTGCTGGCGTCATAAAACGCCAATCATCTTCCGTGCTACACCACAGTGGTTTGTGAGCATGGACAAAAACGGCCTTCGTGAAGCGTCATTAAAACAAATTGAACAAACGAAATGGATCCCTGATTGGGGCCAGAACCGCATCGAAAAAATGGTTGAAGGCCGCCCTGATTGGTGTATCTCTCGTCAACGTACCTGGGGTGTGCCTATTCCTCTATACGTACATAAGCTTACCGGCGAGATTCATCCAAAGTCTGCTGAGCTTATGGAGCAAGTTGCGCTAGAAGTTGAAAAAGTAGGTATTCAAGCCTGGTGGGACATCGAAGATAGCGTACTGCTGGGAGATGAAGCTGCACACTATGACAAAGTCACAGACACGCTAGACGTTTGGTTTGATTCTGGCGTAACCCACTATTTTGTGGTAGATCGTCGTGACGATATTCCTGCAAGTGCAGACCTGTACTTAGAAGGTTCGGACCAGCATCGCGGTTGGTTTATGTCTTCGCTAATGTCTTCAACGGCTATGCACGGTCATGCTCCATATAAAGAAGTATTAACCCATGGCTTTACTGTTGACCAACACGGTAGAAAGATGTCTAAGTCGGTGGGTAATGTGGTTGCACCGCAAGAGGTGACCAATAAACTAGGTGCGGACATTTTGCGTTTGTGGGTAGCATCTACCGACTATCGCGGTGAAATTGCGGTATCTGATGAAATTTTGAAACGCGCGGCAGACTCCTATCGTCGATTGCGTAATACTGCCCGATTCTTACTGGCAAACCTTAACGGTTTTGAACCCCAAGATGCCCTAGATGAAAGTGACATGGTTGCACTTGATCGCTGGATTGTGTCTCGCGCTAAATCGCTTCAGGCTGAGCTTGTAGAAGCTTATGAAAACTACGATTTGCTTGTGGTGACTCAAAAGCTTACTCACTTCTGTTCAATTGATTTAGGTGCTTTCTACCTAGACGTTATTAAAGACAGGCAGTACACAGCAAAAGCAGACAGTGTTGCTCGTCGCTCATGCCAGACCGCGCTGTATCATATTGTTGAAGCGCTTGTTCGTTGGATGGCGCCTATTACCAGCTTTACTGCACAGGAAATCTGGGAAGCATTACCGGGTGAACGCAGCGAATTCGTATTTACCGAAGCATGGTATGAAGGTCTGGAAAGCTTCACACAATCAGAAAGCTTTAACGATGATTTTTGGCACACCGTACTTAGCGTTAAAGATGCTGCTAACCAAGCAATGGAACAAGCCCGTAAAGAAGGAGAGCTTGGCGGTTCACTCGAAGCAAAAATCACCTTGTTCGCGAAAGAAGACCTGTTCAACACCTTAGCTAAGCTAGAGGACGAACTTCGTTTCGTACTAATCACTTCTGCTGTCGATTTACAAAAAGTTGATGCAGCACCTGAAAGTGCAAGCGAAACCGACGTTGAAGGGTTATGGTTGAGCGTTTCTAAAGCGTCAGGCGACAAGTGTGTTCGCTGTTGGCATCACAGAGACGACGTAGGTAGCAACCCTAACCACACAGAACTTTGTGGTCGCTGTGTTACCAACGTAGAAGGCGAAGGGGAAACCCGTCAATATGCGTAAACTGTTTACCGACACTGGACTTCGATTTTTATGGATAAGCCTCGCGGCCTTTGTATTGGATCAATGGAGTAAACAAACAGTTATCGAGAACATGAACTTGTTTCAATCGATTCAAGTTATACCCTTCTTTAACTTTACTTACGTACATAACTACGGCGCTGCATTCAGTTTTCTGAACGACGCAGGTGGATGGCAGCGTTGGTTTTTTACTGCCATTGCTGTGGTAGTGAGCCTAGTGATTTTATGGTGGCTAAAGCAGTCGCCTAAATCGCAAAAGATGTTACCAATTGCCTTTGCTTTTATATTAGGAGGCGCTCTTGGTAACGTATATGACCGCCTTGTATATGGCTATGTGATCGATTTTTTAGATTTCTATGTGAACAATTGGCATTTTCCAGCGTTTAATATAGCTGACAGCGCTATTTTTATTGGCGCAGCCCTCTTGATTTTAGACATGTTCCTCAATGGTGATTCCAGTAAAAAATCGGCAACAGAAGAACATAGCAAGTAGTAACGAGACCCGACAATGACAGATTCAATGGTAATTGATACAACAAGCGAAGTAATTTTGCACTTCGATTTAAAGCTGGAAGATGGATCTGCCGCCGATAGCACCAGAGTGAACAACAAGCCTGCAAAGCTAGTGATGGGTGACGGTAGTTTAACGCCAAACTTTGAAGATTGTTTATTAGGGCTAAAGGCCGGAGATAAAAAGTCATTTACCCTTGCTGCAAATGACGCGTTTGGTGAGCCAAATCCGAACAACATCCACTATATGGAACGCAGCCGCTTTGGTGCAGACTTAGAGGTAGAAGAAGGCATGATATTGGCCTTCTCACAACCAGATGGTTCAGAGATCCCTGGTATTATTCGCAGTGTGGCTGGCGATTCTGTTACGGTAGATTTTAATCACCCGTTAGCTGGGCAAACGGTAATTTTTGACGTTGAAATTATCGACGTTAAACCAACCAACCTTCAATAGAGTAGATAGCAGTTATGCAAATACATCTTGCTAACCCCAGAGGCTTTTGTGCCGGCGTTGACCGAGCAATCACTATTGTCGAGCGTGCGTTGGAGATGTTTCAACCGCCTATTTACGTTCGCCACGAAGTGGTACACAACAAATTTGTGGTCGAGGGTTTGAGAGACCGCGGAGCAGTGTTTGTTGATGAGCTGCATGAAGTCCCTGACGACAACATTGTTATCTTTTCAGCCCATGGCGTTTCACAAGCAGTTAGACAAGAAGCCGCGAAACGAGGCTTAAAGGTGTTTGACGCCACTTGTCCTTTGGTCACTAAAGTTCATATGGAAGTGACTCGTGCTAGCAAAACGGGTACAGAGTGTATTTTGATTGGACATGCAGGTCACCCGGAAGTTGAAGGTACCATGGGACAATACAGCAACGACGACGGTGGGATATATCTCGTAGAGTCTGAAGCTGATGTTGCCACTTTAGAAGTGAAAGATCCCAGTAATCTTTACTACTGTAGCCAGACAACACTCTCTGTGGATGATACTGCGGACGTAATTGATGCTTTGCGCGCTCGCTTCCCTGAAATACAAGGCCCGCGCAAAGATGATATTTGCTACGCCACACAAAATCGCCAAGACTCAGTACGTGAGTTAGCACAAGATTGCGATGTGTTACTTGTTGTAGGAGCGCAAAACAGCTCAAACTCTAACCGCTTACGAGAACTTGCTGAAAAAGTGGGGGCAACTGCATACCTCATTGCCGACGCAAATTGTGTTCAAAAGCAGTGGTTGGAAAACGTGCAAAACATTGGTGTTACTGCGGGTGCTTCTGCGCCAGAAGTACTAGTTCAAGGGGTGGTTTCTCGCTTAATTGAATGGGGCGCCGAAAAAGCCACAGAGCGCCCAGGGCGCGAGGAAAATGTAGAGTTTGCCGTTCCTAAAGAGCTGCGTGTTAAGCAGGTAAGCTAAGGAACTTTACCGCTAAACTATTTCTGCACATACCTACTAATCGCCTGTTATACCCAGCACTTCGTATTTTTGCTCTAGACTATTTAGGTGCCTTACTGAATCGAGGCACAGAAGCGAAGTGGGTTTTCTATGCGTGGGCAAGTGCAATTAAATAGCTATAAACATTCTCAACACGGTGTGGGTCTTATCGAAGTACTGGTGACTTTGGTTATCCTCTCTGTGGGTTTATTGGGGGTTGCCGCACTCCAGTTCACGGGCTCTTTTGCCAATAAAGACGCGATTAGTCGCACTCAAGCCGACATTGTGGCTTCTCAAATTGTTGAACGATTGCGTGTGGCTGCCAGACCCGCCACGGTTGGTGACGGCGTAGTTGTTAACAATCAATATTTTTCATCATCAAATTATAATTTTGCTGGGTTAAGCTGTACATCTGGTGCTAAAGCTTCTATTTGTTATTGCCAAGCCATTCCAGCCAATATACCCGATTGCGAGTCGGGCGAGTGTAACGAGGCACAAATGGCCCAGTATGACGGTTGGGCCGTCTCTTGCGCCGCAATCCAAACTAATCCTCAAACACAAGTATCACTGAGTTGTGCAGACAACAACACCACAGATATTTATACCTGTAGCGCAGGATCTAGGGTAACCATTCAATTGCGCTGGCCCGTCAATTCCGGTGGCAACACTACCTATAACTTAAACTCTCGATGCAATCCCAATACCGGCGACAGCTATAATTGCGTGGTAAAGGACGTCACGTTATGAAATCGCAAGCGGGATTTTCGTTAGTAGAAACAATGATTGCCTTGGCACTTGGGTTAGTGATATCCGGTGCAGTCATTCAGGTATTGGTAAGCGCTAGCGTTACGAGCAAACTTAATGATGCCGTTGCTCAGGTACAAAGTGCAGGCAGATTTCTCTCTAACAGACTGACCAGTGAACTCAACGAAATTGGTCGATATGATTTGATTGTTTCGAACATAGACGCAAGCGTAGACCTAATTGCAGAAGCCGCGTTTTTACAAAACAAGCCTATTGTGATCCCCGGTGACTATGTATCAAACATTACCTTAGGGAGTACTCAAGGGAGTAACGGCAGTAATGATGTACTGGTTATCAATCTTTTAGCCAATCAAGACTGTACTGGGAGTAACCACGGTTACGACAGCGAGTTTCACGTAGTCAATCAGTATTTCATCTCAAACGATACGTTGATGTGCACCGGTTATGATGGTCGAGTATTACGGGGGCTAAAACAGCAAACAGTAGCACCAGTTACCATTACATTGCTCGACAATCTCATATCTTTTCAAATGCAATATGGTGTAAGTGACAGAGCGACCAATACTGTAGGTCAAGCCGTGACGTATGTGACTGCTGATCAAGTGGCTGCGCTTAGAGCTGAAAATAAGCAGGTAGTAGCACTACGATGGGGCTTTGTGATTCAAAGTTATCAGAATGAAGTTCAGCTTGATGCTGCGCCGTCTATCGCCCTTCTCAATGAAGGTGCCTTGTCATTAACGTCTGACCACTACTATCAAGCATTTTCTAAAACCCTGTCTTTGCGGAATATGAAAAACTTTGTGAGGAGCACCCAATGAAACAACAAGGCTTAGTGTTGGTGCTCGCGTTGTTGGTGCTTTTGTCACTGACTATTCTTGGAATTGGCGCGGTTTCTAGCAGTTTCTCTCAATCTAAAATGGCGGTGTCCATGCAACAGCAAGGGCTAGCGTTTGACGCAGCAGAAGCCGCTATTGCTGGTGTTTTTTTCGAGTCGGAAGACGAGGTGCTACTCGCAGATGACGATGTGGTTGATCCTTTGTCACAAGCTAGACAGGGCAATGTTTTTGATCCAGACACGAACACGCTTAGTTGTTATGACAATGAAAGTTGGACAAATCGTCAAGTCACCGAAGGTGGTTTAACAACAGGTGAACAACACACGGCGGTAGGGGTATACCAGTCAAGTCCGCGCACAACGAGTTGGTCGAAAACCGCTTTTGTTACCGAGCAAGCGTGCCGAGGCTCTAGCAATGTTATAGGTGGCAGTAATATCACATGCCACGTCTTTATTATTCGCGGATGCGGTCATGTTGATGGGAAAAACACCGTGGTAGCAAACACCCTAGCAGCATCGGTTTTCGCACCGGCGTCTCAGTGAGGTAAAGATATGTTAAACGTTTTTCGCACAAGTTTTTTTACAGCGCTGTTTTTTTGTATTGGTTTTGCCGCGTGGGGCGACGATTTGGATATCTATCTGGGGACATCATCGTCAGCCGTCACCTATAACCCGAATGTACTCTTCATTATGGATACATCGGGGAGTATGACTAATACCGATGGCACTGGAGAATCAAGAATGTTGCGGGTACAAAATGCGCTAAAAACAGCACTTGGCTCCTCAACTAACATCAACGCAGGTTTAATGCGCTTCTCTGACTACGGCGGGCCAGTACTGTTTCCCATTCGAGGGGTTGATGATGTGCTAAGTGCTGAGCTAGTTAATTCTACCGATCAAAGTGCCCATGACGCTTATGAGATAAACGGCAGTGTAAACCTTAATTCGAGTAACTTGATTTTAAGTACGGGTACCAGCACAGTAACCACCGGACTGCGTTTTGAAGATATTAATGTGCCCCAAGGCGCTACTATAACCAGCGCTTACCTGCGTTTTACATCAGCACAGTTTAATGTTTCTCCCACTGAATTAACCATTAGAGCGGAAGCGAGCGCGGATAGCGCTGAATTTTCATCTAATAATAGTGATTTATCAAGTCGTGTAACCACATCAGAATACCTAGAATGGAATAGCGACAACGAATTTCCGGTTTCGAACGACATTGCAACTACACCAGATTTTTCACACGTGGTGCAGGAAGTTGTAGACCTGTCTGGATGGTGTGGTGGTGATTCACTGACTTTGCTTATTGAAGGTCAAGGGCTGGACGCTAGCAGCAGTCGCCAAGCTCGCTCGTACGATCAAGGGCAGGGCAGCTCTCCTCAATTGGTATTAACCTACGATGATTCAACTGCCACTGGGTGTGTAGCCGGGGAAGGTATTTACCAGATCTCGTCAAATGACGATAACCTCGAAGAAACTACCCGAGGGTATGACAGTACTGGTGCAGAGCTAACATTTTATTCCTCGTACAATAGTTACATAGGTATTCGGTTCGAGAATGTTAATATTCCTCAAGGTGCCACCATCACCGAAGCCTATTTGGAATTTACCGCCTACGATAGCTACTCAAACAGTAACGCAAGCATGTTGATCAGAGGGATTGACGAAGATAATGTTGATGATTTCTCCTCATCAAGAAGGTATCGGCTAAGGGATTCCGCGAAAACTTCGGGGGTGACTTGGTCAATGCCCAACTTTCGGCGCAAACGAGACATACAATCCCCTGACGTTTCCTCTATTGTTTCTCATATTACCAGCCGAGGCAGTTGGCAGCCTGGAAATGCACTTGCTTTTGTATTAAGTGATTTTACCAGCTATCGCGGTGCTTATAGCGCTCGTGACCGCCCTTCCTATGCGCCCCGTTTAGTCGTTAAGTACAGTGGTAATGCGTCACCTGGCGCGTCATCTACGGTTAGAGATCATTTGATCAGTAAAGTGGATGAGCTTAGTGCAAGTGGTTATACACCTATTGTTGATACCTTGTACGAGGCAGTAAGCTACTACGGTGGACTAGCGGTAGATTATGGCCTTACGAGGGGGAACAGTTATGTGTCTTCATCGGTGCGGCGCAATACTCGAGTTAGTCACAGAAACAGCTATATCGGCGCTGATGCAGTAAGACCCTCTGGCTGTTCTGAAAGTGACTTGTCTGATAGTGATTGTATGGGCGAGTACATACCCACTGGTGCGACATATATCTCTCCGGTAACCGATCTTCAGTGTCAAACCAACAACCACATTGTTCTGCTTTCAGATGGAGAGGCAAACAACAATCACAGTGTGGGTGAAATTCAAGCACTGCTGAGTGATACCTGTACGGGTAGTGGTGGCGAAAAATGTGGCTTGGATTTGGTGAGGAACGTGAGCGACAGAGATACCTCTGTGATAGACAGGCGCATTATTACCCACACTATTGGCTTTGCCGCGAATAATACCGCGAATAATTTTCTCAATCAGTTGGCAGTGCAAAGTGGCGGAGGCTTCTATCGGGCCGAAAACAGTACAGAGCTGCTCGATGCATTCAATACCATTTTACGTTCGGTGAAAGACATCAATGCTACCTTTGTTTCTCCTGGGGTAGCGGTAAACCAATTGAACCGCCTGACCCACAGAGATGAGCTTTATTTTGCGCTGTTCAAGCCTGCCGAGGGGGCAATTTGGCCTGGTAACCTCAAACGCTATCAACTTAAGGCGGACACTGTGCTAGATAGAAATGGGCTTGACGCGGTAGATAGTGTTACTGGGTTCTTCTCTGAAAACTCACATAGCTTTTGGTCGGTCCTTGCTGACGGAAATGACGTTAGAGAAGGGGGCGCAGCCAGCTTATTAAACAGTTCAAGAAACCTTTATGTATTTGACGGTGAGGGGAATATTGCGCAGTCGTCAAATGCACTTCACGAATCTAACAATAACATCACCAGTGCTGATTTGGGGATTGAGGATGAATTTGACCCTAGTAGCTTGCGTACTACGTTATTGAAATGGGCTCGAGGTGTTGATGTGCGGGACAGCGACGGCGACGGTGATACATCTGACGTGCGCCTTCAAATGGGCGACCCTATTCACTCTCAACCCGTCATCGTCAATTATAGCAACACGGATTCAGCCATTTTTGTGGCAACTAATCACGGCATGCTGCACTCCATTGATGCGATTACCGGTGAAGAAAACTTTGCGGTTATGCCCAAATCGCTATTGCCCAATCTTCAGCACTTTTACGAGAACGTATCGACCTTCGACCATATTTATGGGTTGGACGGTGACATGGTGTTGCGCACCATAGGTACTGATACTTACCTTTACCTTGGCATGCGAAGAGGCGGACGAGACTATTTTGTTTTTGATGTCACTAATAAAACCTCTCCACGTTTAGTGTTTCAGATTCAAGGTGGCTCCGAAGGGCTTGAGAAACTAGGACAAAGCTGGTCACGTCCCACTATCACTAAAGTGCGTTATGGCAATCAAGACAAGAATGTAATGATTATTGGTGGTGGTTACGACGAATCACAAGACGACAAAGCTATTCGTAGTCCAGATTCGGTAGGCAATGCTGTGTTTATGTTTGACGCTGACACGGGAGACCTCATATGGCAGGCCAGTAATGCAAATGCAGACCTTACAATCAGTGAAATGACCTACAGTATCCCCGGGCGTATCTCGGTAATTGACAGAGACAACGACGGCTATGCAGACCACATGTACGCGGCAGACATGGGCGGTCAGGTTTTCCGGATGGACATATACAATGGTCAATCTGGAACTAATTTTGTTAAAGGACAGCGTTTGGCAGACTTTGGTGGTGAAACCGCAGCAGAAAATCGACGTTTCTTTTATGGGCCAGACGTGACCGAGGTTGCTCTGGGCGAGGAACTTTATTATGGAGTGGCTATTGGCAGCGGATGGAGAGCATCCCCTCTTGATGTTACCGTGGAAGATGCTTTTTATTTCATTAAGGACGATGGCGTATTTCGTCGTGACAATGATGGTTATTACGCTTACCCCACAAGTATAACAACTTCCAGTTTGTACGATGCTACCAGTCATGCGTTAACAAGTACTGATAGCACAGCACAAGGTTTGGCATCTAGCGAATTTGCTAACAAACAAGGTTGGCTCATACGCCTTACCACGGGTGGTGAGAAGGTATTATCATCCCCCTTGATTCTCGATTACAAAGTCTTTTTTACAACTTATGTACCCGCAGTTAGCAGTACCAGCGCATGCGCCCCTCCTACCGGTAGCAGCAGAGCGTACTTGGTCAACATGTTTAACGGCAACGCCGTGGATGATTTAAATAACGACGGTGTGCTTGACGAACAAGACCGAGCGGCTGATTTGAAGCAAACCGGAATCGCGCCAGAAACTAAGATATTAATCGAAGAGATGATAAATCCCGTGGTGTGCTTAGGAACTGAGTGTGCATCTGCTGTAACCAAGTTTGACCAAGATGGCAATGCATTGGCTTGCACCTCGTCATTTGGCTGCTTGGTAGAAAACATCTACGGTAAATTTGAACGAGTACAGCGAGGTAGCTGGAGCTCTGAAACTGAGAGGGTAACGTCACAATGAAGCAATTTATTCAACTTCAACGAGGATTTTCACTGATCGAGCTGATGATAGTCGTAGTGATTATTGGTATCGTCGCTAGTGTGGCTTACCCAACGTATCAAGGATTTATCTCAGATGGATATCGCAGTCGCGGGCAAGCTGATTTACTCGCGCTAGCAGCGGCCATGGAACGTCATTACACCGGTGATTTTACCTACGAGGGCGCAGCACAGAATGGCGCAGATACAGGAAGCCCGTCAATTTTTGCTAGCTATTCTCCGTCCTCAGAAAACACGTCTAACAAGCGTTATGACTTAACGATAGTTTCCGCTGACGCAACGTCCTTTCAGATTAAGGCGACGCCGGTAAGTGCTTCAATGCAGTCGGATGACGGTGCGCTTTACTTTTTTAGCGATGGTAGAAAAGGCTGGGACGAAAATAATAACGGAATATTAGATTCGACCGAGTATTGCTGGGTATGTTAACTCTTGATTAAAAAGCTATTTTTTTATTACAGACGGAGACAACACACTAATATCACTCCATTGGGTATCATACTCTGAAAGCCTTGTTCGCTCTGTGGTTAGCGGCGAAATATCAAGCATTGCATTGGTTAAAGCCGGGGTGATTTCATGGCGGATGCGTATTGTATCTGGCTTGGTAGCAGTGGTAACTATGTGAGTCGTCAGAGAAATAGTGTCGTTACCACTCATCGAAGACACTGTCGTTTCAGATGCGTTTGTGCTGGCATGCTGTGAGTAAAGCGTGAGCACAGTAAAGTGGTCAATTAATCGCAAAGAGTGAAACGTTGAATAATACAACTTTGTTGCTGCCAAAAACGAAGCTACAAAGACGGTACTCGCTATCATCACGTCAACGATAGCTGCTCCCTTATTCATTGATGTCATAGCGCCAAGTCCCAGGAACGGCAATAACCTTTGTCATAAAAGGCGACACTTGCAAGCGTTTGAGTACAAGGTCGTTAAACACTATTTCCCCGTTTTGAACAACAGAGTGAGTGGAATTGCTGATTACTGCGCCATTTACCTTTGTTCCGATATTAAGATCAATACGCGGAGGCCGAGTGTTTCCTCGTTCTAATAGCAAAACTAATCCCCAAAGTGTTCCTTTGCCTCGAATTACCAAGTCTCCTTCTTCTATCACGATAAAGGTTGGATCGGTGGATGAACCCAAATCTTGATTAAGGGTTAATACGCAAGAGCCGAAGCGCCAAATGACCTTACTGGTCAAGTGAGTATCACAAGGGGTATGCGTATCTACTTCTGGAAAGTAATACGGAGAAAAATCGCTAACTTCTCGGTTGAACAGTGTTTTTATCAAGGATGACAAGTCTTTTTGTGGTTTGTCAGTCATGCTTTGACTCGGAAGATTTAGCAATGCCGGATAGCGAATATAGTCTTGTGATATTGAAAGCGGTAGTTCGGTAGATGACGCACTAATGGTGAAATGCGTTAGCGGCGTGTGGTTTATACCCATAAGTGGGGTTTCAGATATTTCAGTGGTTGCGGGTAGTATTAACTCTTCCATATTAGTTTGTCGTAGCCCGTCAGCGGCTGTGCTGAGGTCATACGTTAAATTATCTAGTACAGTGAAGTATTTCCTGTGATAGTTAGCTTGCTGGCTCAACGACGTTATCATATGGAAGGCGTGCAGGAGTGCTCCCGATAATAATACGGTAAGTAGCAATACTGTACTTGTTGCAACGGCCCCTTTGCAGGTGGTTATTGTGACAGTCTTGGGTTTACCAAGCATAGCGAACCTTAACGTCAAACTGGTGGTTTGCTTGTGCGTTACAGTCTTTGTGCAACATGTGTAAGGTAACACCAAGTACAGCGAATTCTGGTGTGTATTGGTTTATTTGTAGCGTAAACTTAGTTACGACTGTGGTATTAGGATCAGTCATATCAAACCACCCAGAAGCCTCACAACTTTTATTGGCTACCCGATATTCTATGGCTTTGTTGAAAAGTCGAAAACCAAGGTGCTCTGCTGGAGACTTTATCGACCATTTTCCATCGTTATTTTTATCGTATGAAAACAGTATACAAGAGTTGTTTTCGCTTAACGGATGGTTGCTAATAGCTACTGGTAATTGGGGCGGTAAGTCGGTGTTCACAATGTCAGAGATTGTTCTAGCTTGATAGCCAGCGCGTTGCAGTTGCGTCGTGATGAACTGACTGAGCATCAGCCATTCTTCATAAAGCTGTAATTCATGTTGCAGTAGCGTTATTCGGCGATTTAGATGTAGCGCCGCAGAAGTACTAGTGACAACCACTCCCATACCTATTACCAATGCAATCATACTTTCGCTCAGTGACAAGCCTCGTTGAGAATTCAACACTGTGGAACACCCAGTATCGTTTGGTCTGTGCAAAGACGAATTCTACCCAAGCTGCTGACAATCACGTTTCCACTATAACTTTGGTTTTGCAGCGATATTGTGATCCCAGGCCCGTTCAAAAAGCCGTGAAGTTTATTAAATTGAAGATAACGCTTTTGTGACGTCGTTGAAGTGATTTCGCTGTTATAGTCTGAAAGCTGTAAAGAACGCGGGGTTGCCCCTAGTTCGCATGCGTTGGCCACAAAACAATCACAGCTCGAGTTAGCGGTAGCGCCAATACACCCAGCCCCCATAGGGTCTATAACGATAGTTACGTCAACGCCTTGTGAAAATGCCTCATTTCTAGCTTGTTTTAACAAGCTACCGGTGTGAAACAATGCACTTTTTACCTCTTGTTTTTCGAACCAATTAGATAGCGAGGGAGTGGCTAATACCGAAGTAACTAGTACTAACGAAGTAGCGATTAAACACTCCATTAACGAGTACCCATTTAGTTTGCAGAACTTTCCCATACTTAGTTCACTTATCTTCGCAGTTCATTCCAATTACCATGAGCACATAGTAAATCCGTAATCGATACAATGGAGCTGTACTATGGCGGAGAATTTAAATGCGGGTATGCCCAACAATGGTAGGGGCTTTTCGTTAACAGAGTTATTGGTAGCCTTGGCAATAAGTGGATTTTTACTGAATGTGGCAAGTACTTACTACATGGAATACCAGAACGAAGGGCGGTTCTTCCAAGTAAAATCAGCGCTAGTGAGTTTTCAGTTAGCTGAGCAGAACTATTATTTACTGCATGGACAATATTCACACACAACGACACCCTTCATTGACAGTACGCTTGCAGACATAGCTGTACAAACCTCAGATAATAAAACCTACCTATATACAGTGAATTTAAAATTCTTTCCTACTGGGTATGCATGCAAAGTCGTTTGGATAACGCCTCACGCAAGGGGACCGTCCGAATGTTGGTAGGGAAGAGTGTTTAGATACAGCTTAGTGGGTCACCTGAAGTATCTTCTTTATAGCCGTCTCCATTGGTATCTATTGCCGTAGCGATGCGGCCAAAAAATGACAGAATGAGGCCAGACGCGTAACTATTGTTCTTATCCGACGGACATACCACAATCACGGTGTTTTGATTAATAGTACCTGACGCGGAAAATATTACCGGGTTAGAAACGCCCGATATAGTATTGCTGCTATTAATCGCATCAGACGTTGCGATTAGGGCTTCGTTTGAATCTCGTTGGCCATTTTCATTGGCATCAGAAAACAACATTTTGGCGTTAGACCATGTACTAGTGCATGTTGAGTAATTCTGAGTAGGGCACAAGGTCACAGTCATCTGTTCGTTAACTGCCGCGAATTGTCCACGCTGCGTAATAGTACTTAGACTGTTTATATCCGTTACGACGCGGTTTGTTGTTATTATGTGCTGAGTCGCGGGAGTGACCAAAGATAGCAGTATAGAAATGATGGTCACGGATATCAGCATTTCGAGCACAGTCGCGCCTGATTGTTTGAAGCTCGAATTTGTGACATTGCATTTTGTGCACATAGGTTTGACGTTGCTCAACTATTGGTTAATCTAACACTGTATTATTTATGCAGGCGACAGTAGTGATACAGCGCCCACAATACAAGCCTAAACTAATTGAGCGATTTTTGGGTATGGCGCGTAAAAACCGCGCATAAAGAAATATACAAACCCCAAGACAGTTCACCTGCGCTAGGATAGTAAAAAAGCATTGATATGCGCTATTTGTACTGACATTCTTTTTTTGTTTGTCGTAAACTCAGTATTCAGGACGCCTTACAATTACGTGGACATTATGATGCAAAAACAAGCAGTTATTGATGAGATGAGAGTGCTGCCTGAGATCGACGTGAACTATGAAGTTACCCGTCGCGTGTCTTTCATTAAGAAGCAACTCCTTCATTCGGGCTTAAATGCTTTGGTATTAGGGATCAGCGGTGGTATAGATTCTTGTACCTTAGGAAAGTTGGCACAATTAGCGGTTGATGAGCTCAATCAAGAAAATCATGAGTCTTACCAGTTCATAGCTGTGCGGTTACCTTACCAAACACAAGCTGATGAGGATGACGCACAACAGGCTGTGTCCTTTATTTCTCCTTCTCAATCTATCGCTGTTAATGTTCAACCCGGAGCAGATGCTATTCATCAAAGTACAAGCGAA
>JALUXV010000207.1 GCA_027013165.1 Alteromonadaceae bacterium | reverse complement strand
GTTTGATCTGGATCGGCGTGCAGCGGCACGGCTTGCTGGGGTGGCCGAAATAGCCGCAGGGGCACGGGTTCATCGCCGCAATGAGTTGAAAACGCGCCGGATATTGCGCCGATTCGGCGGCGCGGGCGATGCAGACAAAGCCGTTCTCCAGCGGTTGGCGCAGTGTCTCCAGTACGATCCGTTTGTACTCCGGCAGTTCATCCAAAAAGAGAATGCCGTGGTCGGACTTGCTGATTTCGCCCGGTTTCGGATTGCTGCCGCTGTGAATTACAGAAATAAATGATACTGTTCCGCCCATAAAATGGGCTTTGGCTTGTTTTTTTACAGAAATAAATGGTACTGATAATAGAAATAGGTGATACTGGATTGGATAATAACAAAAATAAACGATACTGTGTTCAGCCACACCCTGAAAAGTCGGTTCGAATTATTGGAACGACTCGTAGAAGCGTGTCTGGGTATTTCATGTGGAATGGCTCATCAATTCCTTATGAATCGTCACTTGAAAGAGACTTTCTCATTCGCACAACGTTTAGTAGCAATGTTTTGGATATTATTTCGCAGCCAATGCGAATTGACTTTACTGCCATTTCAGGTAGAGAGTATTCGTATACGCCGGATTATTTAGTTTACTATCGCACAGATGAAAACGCTGAATGGGGAACAGGACGCTCACCGCTTCTTGTCGAAGTCAAACCGAGAGAAGAAATTCGCAGTAAATGGCCGTCTATGAAGAGCAAGTTTAAAGCTGCTTTACGCTATGCTAAGCAACAAGGATACAAGTTTGCTATTTTCGATGAGTCGAGAATACGTGACCAAAAACTAGAAAATATTGTATTTCTGCAACGATATAAACGAATGGAGTTCTCCGAAGAGCAAACAAAATGGATTTTAGAAAATTTACAAAATATGGGTCAAGCCTCTTTTGAGTATTTGTTAACTCGTCACTTCTTTGGGGAGACTGATCGAGCTGTTGGAATTTCACATCTTTGGCATATGCTTGTTCATGGCCTTATAGAGTGTGATATGTTGCAACCTCTGACGAATCAAACGACCTTGTGGGTGCCAAGTAATGAATGAGGCAACAAAAGATGGGATTCCTGTTTTGAGGCAGGCTGTTGATAGCTCGCCAGGGTCTTATGTCTTATATAATGAAAAGACTTATAAGGTTATTGAGATACTGGACTTTTCAGGGGTAATTGGTGTTAATCTCGAAACGGGACGCAGCCAGTTGTTGCCGATCAAAGAACTCGAACCAGTCGAGAATATGGAGCTAGATGGTCAGCAATCCGTAGATATTGATGGTATTGGGGACAAAGACTGGAAAATTGCAAACCAGCGTTTTAGTGCGATCAAACCATTGCTTGAAACTACTTGTCTAACCAAAGGTGATGTTGCAGATAGAGGTAAGGAAATCGGTGTCGGTGTAAATACGCTATATCGATGGATGAGAGATTTCAAAGGAGCCGGAACTATAGCAGCTCTTATTCCCAAGAAACGGGGTTGGCAATTAGGGTCTTCACGCATAAGTGAAAGGGCTGAGGCGATTATTAATGAGGTTATTGATGATACTTACCTTACAACGCAAAGAACTTCGGCCGAGAAGGTTGTTGTAGAGGTTAAAAGGCGTTGTATGGAGAGGGGTGTTTCTTCACCGCACGCTAACACTATTCGTTCTCGGATCGCTAGAATCAGCGAGCGCGTAAAGCTTAGAGGAAGAGGACATCGAGAAAAGGCAATTAACAAATTTCAGCCTGCTGCAGGTAGCTTCCCTGGGGCGGATTATCCTTTGGCCGTGGTTCAAATAGATCATACGCCATTGGATATTATTGTCGTTGATGATACTTATCGGTTGCCAATTGGGCGGCCATGGCTTTCTCTTGCTATGGATGTTTATAGTCGGGTTGTCACTGGTTACTATCTTTCTTTTGATGCTCCCAGCGGCACATCTGTAGCAATGACGGTTGCGCATTCCATTCTTCCCAAAGAAAACTGGTTGTCATTACATGAGATCGATGCCGAATGGCCGGTATGGGGTATCATGGACAAGATACATGTGGATAATGGTTCGGACTTCCGTTCTGATAATTTCAGACGCTCATGCGAAATGTATGGCATTAATCTTGAGTTTCGTCCTGTTAAAAGGCCGAAGTTTGGAGGACATATTGAACGCATACTTGGCACATTTCTTAAGGAGATACACAACCTTCCCGGTACAACCTTTTCGAATGTAAAAGAACGAGATGGATATGATTCTGACAAGCATGCTTGTATAACATTAGGTGAGCTTGAAAAATGGTTGGTTACTTTTATTTGCAAGGTATATCACCAGCGACGTCATTCAGGTATTGGAATGACTCCACTAAAGAAATGGGAAATCGGAACAATGGGGAATTCTGAGACACCTGGAAGGGGCATGCCTCCTCGTCCAAGCGTAGGAAATACAATTTTTCTTGATTTTCTTCCGTCATTTCATCGTACCGTACAAAATTATGGCGTTGCTATTGATACTATCCGATATTATGCGGATGTCCTGCGTCCTTGGATTAATGCCTATGAACCAACAAATCCGGATGAAAAAAGGAAGTTTATCTTTAGACGCGATCCAAGAAACATCAAA
>JALUXV010000206.1 GCA_027013165.1 Alteromonadaceae bacterium | reverse complement strand
CGAAAGGTTGATCACCGTAAGACATTCTTACAGCGAAACAGTTATGCTCAGGCCCTCTTTTTGACTCAACGAAATATTCTGAGTCAGTGAAGCAAAAGGCTGAATACCTCCCTTTACCATTTCGACCAAATGCTATGCGTTTATTTGAGATCCTGTTGTCGTCAGGTATCTCTACATTTGCACCTTGTTCCCTCAACCGATTGTAGGATAACTGAGTCCAACGGCTAGAAAACTGCTGTTCCGTGAGGCCATGTCCATCATCAGCAATCGAAAATGACTCTTTACCATTTATTGGCCAGTCAATAATGACATTTTTGGCTCCCGCATCCCATGAATTGGCAATTAGCTCAACAACTGCGGTTATCGGGTCTGAAGACATTTTGGGGCCAACATAGTCTTCAAAAAAGCGCTCATCAAATGAAGACTGAAGCGGTTGTATATTAGATTCTTCGTTTCTCATTTTGCTTTCCTTGCTAGAACGTTGAAAAGAATAACATCATTGTCACAAAGTACCGAATATGGCAACTCTACCTACCGAAGAGTGCTAGAAATGACTTTTCACATTACAGCACTAATTGCGCCACCAGATACACAAACCCCGCCGAAGCGGGATTTGGTTTCAAATTACGATGGGTGTCCAATTAGAGTAGTAGAGTGTTACTACTTCCATTTACTAACTTCGAATAAATAAGTATCTAACTCTTCAATGTTCTCTACGCTATCCCATATACTCCATTTTGAAAATATACCATCTATATCTTCACACAAAGAATCTAATCTTGGGGCATATTCCATCCAATCATCGGGTTCTTTATACATTTTTAAGAGATTGAAACCCTCTGGCAGTTCTACGGAGCTTTCACAACTTCCTAAGAGTAAAGACTTATCTATATTTAAGTCCAAAAACATAGTATTTGGAATTAGGTTTAACCAGTACAAGCTTGGTAAATACTTTTTAAAATCTCTCCCAACCCAATTTTCAACATAACTGTCACCGATACTTTTCACAAGACCATTTTTATACCTCCATTCATCCCATTTACAAGCAAAGGCGTAGTGTATGCCATCATGAGAAAAAAACCTCAGCAGCTCCGCCACAGCAATCTGAGCATTTTTATTCTTCACTTCGATAAAAAGCGCACTGTTATAACCGCTATATTTCACATCAATAACACAAGATTTTGAGTGTAGATAATACCCTAAGGGATTTTCTATCTTGAATCGCTCGAACAATGTTAAATCAGAGCATCTATCACGACTCTTATTAACTCTATTTTCACTTGTACCAAAATAAACAGGTTGAAATTTCTCTGGCCAAGCGCCAGACATTGATAAACAATCATCTATTGCCCGTTCTGTTCCATATATTTGTAAAATCATTATGCTACCATGTACCAATGAACTCTGACCTACTTCAAGACTTATTTTCGAATTCTATCATTTCTCTTCAATGCATTACTTTGAATTCTTCCAGTTACCCTAACGGCCCCTCCCTTAACATATTGAGGCCCTATACTAGCATCTCTAATAATTGTTGATTGGCTTGCTAATGCTTTAGATACTTTTGTGTATTTCCCTGTAATCACCACATGTTCTTTCCCTTCTTTCTGAGCTGCTTCTCGCTGAATTCTCATCTGCTTTGTATTGGAAGCAGTTTTAGTATCTTTTATTTCGATGAAGCTACTTGAAGTTATTGAGTCCGGGACAGAATTACCTTCTCTAGCAGATTTTTTCTCATTATTTTTCTTCAAATTATATTTTTTCAATATGCGAGTCTCTGACTCTCGCCCTCGCTGTTGGGGCGACATTGTTTTTGCAACGCTACTCTGCGAACCAATATTATTTGTGTTAGCTTGTCCATTGGCTTGGATATTAGCGTTCGAACCATTGTCTCGTTGACCTCGGCGACTCTTTCCAAGCACACCAATACCAGTCGACAAGAGTACAGAGTCATTGAACGCTTGTAATTGGCGAACAGGATCGTCACTCAAAAAGCCTTCACCAATATCCATCAATTGCATAGAAGGATTCATTGCATCCAAGGTAGCTAGTGCAATTTGAGTATTATTCTCCTTATTTTCCTCTCGCCAGCTCACAAACTCCATAGTTTGCTTCAGATTTAAAAGAATGACGTAGCCTGTTGGATCGGTTCCTGCCAGAGGATTATTCATTACGTATGAATACGGATTTATCCCCTGACTATTCCCAACCCCCTGAATGATGGGATCAACACTCAAAAACCTACCAAGGTTATAATCATACACCCGACCGTTCATATGAATGATCTCTACTTCATCCAAATGCTCGTGATCAGTAAACCCACGGCGTGTCGCCATATCAGAATCAAGTAGATTATTGGCTAGGCGCGCCGACATTCCATATTCACGCATAAGGCTGCCATCACCCACTCGTGGCTTACCAAATGGGTCGTAATAGCGGTAGGCCGTTACTCGATTGTTGTGGTCTAAGAAGGTTGTTGCACTACCCAACCTGTCTCGATGGGTAAAGCGTATGGTTTTACGGCTACCTTCTTCAACCAACACGGCAACATCGCTGATATAGCTGGTCGCTTTAGTGGTGTTACCATCCATTTCAACTTCATACAGCTTGTCGATGTAATGCGTGGTGATGGTTTTGCCGTCTACTTCACGTACTTGCTTGTAGCGCGACCAATTCGCATCGTAAAACAAATTCACTGTGGCATTAAAGCGTTGAATTTGCGTAGGTTTGTTCATTACATTGTAAATGAAGGTTTCTGGGCTAGAGCTGCCCACCGTTCGCGAAACTTGGTTACCCTTATTGTCGTAACTAAAGTTTGCCGTTTGATTATTTGCTAATACTACACTCGCTACTTGGTTAGTGCCGGTATTGTAGGTATACGCCGTATTACTGTTAATGGAGTAGTCGGTTTTCTTGAGTAAGTTACCTACTGTGTCATAGCTGTAATCAATACCCACGGAGGTTCCATCACCCATGGTTACCTCAGACTTTGTGAGTCGCTGAAGTGCGTCGTAGGTAAAGGTATCGTATTGGCTGGCGCCTGTACCATGGTTGTACTGGGTTATTATGTTGCCGTAGCTGTCGTAGTTGGTGTAGTTCAGGTGGTGTAACGTAGTTACCCCCACTTTCACCACGCTTGACAACATTTGCCCAGAGCGAGCGCTATATGCATATGTGCCTTGTTGACCACCATCGGCCATGGTAGCGGCAGATATATTACCAAAGGCATCTTGCGCGGTAACTTGGCGGTACACATAACCTGTTGCCGCATTCTTCTCGGCCACTAGATAGCCATGCTCTGAATATTCAAACGCAATTTTCAAGCCGTTAGGGTAACTTACCCCATCGACAAACCCGTAGTGACTGTTGTATTCAGTAGACACTACGTAGCTAGCGCCATCTATGGTAGTGGTTACCTCGATAGGCCTTGCAAAACTGTCGTAGGTGTACTCTTTAGTTACCCCTGATGCGAATTCAGACGTGAGTAATCCGAGTTTATCTGTGTCCCATAAGAATGACGCATCGCCGTGGGTGCTCATTCTAAACGTGACTCTACCTAATTGGTCGTAATCATAACGTTGGTAATGGCTATTGGCATCCACCTCTTTTTCTAGCTCGCCAAAGGCGTTGTACGTAAAGTACGTAGTGCCTTGGTTGGGGTCGCTCACCCACAGCTTTCTGCCCAAATTGTCGTAGCTGGCTTTAATTTGATTGCCGGCAGCGTCTTCAATAACCAAGGGGTTGCCCTGACCGTCGTAGTCGTACGACGTATACTCGCTATTGGCATCTTGTGTGTTCATTAGCCAACCCGCACTATTATAGGTGCGATACATAGTGAGAGCGGCCCCATCGGTGGGCGAGGTATCTATTCGAGTGGTGAGACCGTCATACTCGTATTCTACGGTTAACGACTCTCCTGTTCCTGTACTTGGCGTTATCTTGATGCCCGGTCGACCGAGAATGTCATAGCTACCGTACGTGGTGTAAATCGCAGTACCTTCGTGTGGTAGCGATTCGGCAATGGTTCTACCAAGCGTGTCATGCTGCTTATCTACGTATATCCATTCACTGGCATCAAAGGCTTGCGTAGCCGTTCGAAGCGTGCGACCCATCTGGTCTAGGTAAACTTTGGAAGATGGTGTGCCTACTTGATAGGTTTGCATCATACTGACTACATGACTACTGCCCTTATTTGAATCTGGAGTTAAGTAGCGCATGAACTGCGTTGATGTACCCGGGCTACTGACTTCAACCGGCCTTGCCAAACTGTCGTAGCTTGTTGCGGTCACCAAATTATTAGGGTCTGTAACCTCAGAAGGTATGCCGAATGCTGGGATAACCTTGCTGGTAGCCGTTTGGTCATAGCTACCGTTTTCAGTAGTAACACTGAAAGGGAAGTAGCCATCAGAGGCAATTACAGTACCATTGTTAGTGTAGGTTGTGGTAACTGTGCGGGTTTGTATTGATTTATCATCATTTTTGCCCGTAAAGACAACCCCTTGCTGCGAAACCGATGTAGGTAGTCCGTATAAATTATACGCCGATGTTGTTAACACACAGGTTTGCGACTGGGTTAAAGACGTGCATTGTGCAGCGGATAACCCCGTACTTCCTGATGACACAGTAACACTGGTTGGTTTTCGGTTTACACCACGGCTCAATATCTTGGTTGTGCTTACTCGGGATGTACCCAAAGTGCTGTCGAGCGGAGACACTGCATCATAATCAACGGTAGTGGTTGTTTCCGTCAAATTATTCGGGAAGGCATCGGTTGGCGTGAAGGTAGACGTTACCGTGGTGGAATGCGTACCGTACACATCTACCATTTCAGTGGTTTGCTCTTCTACGTTGCCCCATTCGTCTACATCTTCTTGCTCAACCGTGATGGTGGTCGTGGTGAGTAGCTGAGAAAGGTTATTAATATCGAACCGCTGCACCTTCTGTTCAGCGTTGTGCATCATGTAAGTTGTGGTACTTATGTGTGCTTCGGTTTCTACCCAGTCATTGGTGATAACCTCGAAAGGAGAATCGCTGCCAACCTCAACTTTTAACTGTTGTACAAGCAACCCAGTTTTAGGGAACTTTTGTTCAAAAATAGAGTGAGTTTCAGTGGTGTTTTCTACATTGACTTCAGTAATTTGCCTGAAGCCCATAAAACCACGCCCCTGGGTATTATATACCGCGCCAGAATAACGATATTGATAGGTGTTTT
This sequence comes from Alteromonadaceae bacterium, assembly GCA_027013165.1. GTDB lineage: Bacteria > Pseudomonadota > Gammaproteobacteria > Enterobacterales > Alteromonadaceae > Alteromonas. The sequence goes on along the minus strand of JALUXV010000206.1, from coordinate 9,309 downwards.
GGCTACCTACGCCATTGTCTACGTTAAACTCGGCAACATTGTACATGCTGGAGGCAAAGTGCAGGTATTCACCGCCCTCACGTTCTAGTTGACCAGTATAGTCATAATCGGGAGTGTAGTAAGCTTGCTCAACTGTGCCGCTAGAATCACGTTTGTCGTACGCATTTGAGCTTAGTGGTTTATACACCCAATTTGCCGATACACCGTTCGGGTTGTTCACACTTTCAAGCATATCTTGGGGCTTGTACCCGCTGATTGGGCTACCCGCACCATAGTTTCTCATCATATAGAAACCAAACGGTTTTGATTCCATTACGGTGCCTTCATCGCTTGGAATCGTAGTTGTTGCCAAACGTGGACCATATGCGAATACAAAGTCGTTTAAGCCTTTACCAAAGGCATCAATCATCTGGCTCTGACTTGCTGAGCCGATAAGGTCAGTACTTACGTATTGTGCGCTAATAGTACCATCGAGGTTTTGAGTGAACTTCAGTGCGCTATATTGATAAATGCTGTCGTCCTTAGAAGCAGTGTCTACTAGCCCCTCAAGACTTCCATTATCACCATCTGACGCATATGCCCTATATAAATTATCGCCACACACGGAAGTAGAACCATTATGACGTGCGCACGAATCGACCAGTCGGGTTCCCGGTGTGAGTAATTCAGGAATTCCATCGCCATCAATATCTGCCACCTTAAATGAACTTAGGTATTTAGGACTCCTAATTAAAAATGGCGCACGATCTCTAATGGTTGTTGCTGCAACATAGTCTACTGAGGCTAAACTCAAGTTGAGTTCTTGAACGTCTTCAAATTCACCGTTGCCTTTATTCAGCCTTATTTGCATTGGCGCATATGCCGAATCACCGATAGCATCATTGTCCGGTTCTAACCATCCAAACATGTCTTGTAGTCCGTCACCATTAACGTCGAGAAACATGTTGAAGTAACCGTAACCAGTATCACTGAAGATACCGCCACCAATTGCCCCGCCCAAGTTTTGGGAAGTAAATACCGTACCCTGTGCTGTTACACTGGTTTTTACTAGCGACAACGGAATCGATTGCGGAATAGTTGAATTGGTTAATGGCCCATGTACTGTACCTACGAGCATGTCGGGTAGGCCGTTTCCGTCGAGATCACCTAGGAAATCAATTTTAGAGGTAACAATAATTGCACCGGATTCTCTAGTTTGATAGGAGTAATTGAAGATTATGGAACCTGTACCGTAAGGAACTGCTTGGTTTCCGGAATGCTCGTAATAGCGAATTCTGGGTATACCGGCGTTGTGCTCATACACCATAATATCGGGCCAACTATCACCGTTGTAATCGGCAATGCTCTTAATGTAGGTTTTTTGGTCGTCTACATGCAAAGAGTCAATAAACACCGTGGTGTCGGTATATGCAAAGGTACCATCGGTTTGTGTAATACCTATACGCATTGTATCGCTGCTGATGGACCAAATATCAGTAAGACCATCGCGATTAAAGTCAGCAGATACACACACACGTTGCGCAGTAAGCTGAGTACTTTCACAGGTATTGAGCTCAATAGTGTGAGTGCCAGTTAGTTGGCCCTCAGCATTTATGTATACGCCTTTCCAGTCTCTAACACCGTCGCCATTCACATCGCCACGTGGCAGTACGCTGTCTAATCGATAGCTATCGTCGGTAATTGTGACGGTTTCATTATCGCCCTCATACGCCAGCGGTTCCATAACCCAAGTGGTAGCAGCGTCGCTCCAAGTAAATGTGGTTGCGTCTTTACATAACTCACCATACAAGTATCCACACTCTTTTACCGATGCTAATAGGTCGCGTTGGCTTGCTGTGCTGGTTTTATAAGTAAAGTGATATCCCATGACGCGCTGCGCACCATAGTAGGTATCAATGCGTTGTAAGCGTTTTGAGGATCGAGTTTTGGTACCCCATTGATAAGACACTCGGGGTTTACCTTTGTTCTCGTAGGTAAACTGAACTTTTCTATTGCCGTCAACTTCACCGTTGCCGGTGTATAAGATTGAACTGACTAACTTCTCACCCCATGAGTAGTCAGTGTAGTTGTATGTCATGTGGTTTTTGCCAGTTACATCTTCTAGGCGGTTAATCAGCCATGTTTGTGTAACTGTTGTGCCTTCTGGCGACACTCTTGACGCGGTATTGTTACCAAATTCCTTTTTGGTGCCATCGGGTAAGAACACTTCAAAATACGTTGCAGTTGAATCCATATTGCCGCCACGTTGGAACACGCGAACAAAGCTTTCTTTTTCAAGGCGGTATTCTGTATTCAAGTTTCCATACGAACCTGATACATTGATGAGCCTTTGCCCATTCAAACACAACCTGTCAGTAGACTGACTAAATGTAATTGCGCCTTGAACATTGTCTATAGCAATAGTTTTTGGGCATCTACTAATTGATTCTACCGCATTTAATGACCACCCCACTCCGGCAATACCATCACCCGAACGGCTGCTATACCCAACACTTACACTTGGCTGTACATTTGCTCTACCTGGCGGCACAGCGATAGGTATTGCATAAGAGGCACTACCGCCACTGACAGAAGGTTTACCCGATGTTGGCCCAGTAAAGTTACTACTTGGAACGGTTAATTCTTCAAAGGTTTGATTTGTGACGCTACCGCCTTTATCTGCCCAGTCAAAGTCTAAGACTTCAATTGTGCGAGAGTGCACAGACGATAAACCACCTTGATTGTCTTCTGCCCTGAATGACAACACATGAGAGCCCGTAGGTAGTACACCAAAATCAATGGTGTAAGGTGCTGAGCTATCGGATTGCCACGCCCCTGCCCCTAGTCTAAATTGTACGTTTTGAATGCTTCCGTCGATATCACTTGCAGATACACGCGCCACAACTTCTGTGTACTCCCCAAATTCGTCCGCATTTTCTGGCGTGATAGAAGATATGGTTGGTACATCATTTACCGATATAACGTTTACTGCAAAAGTTCTAGAAGCAGATTTATTACCGTCTGATACCGTGACCGTGACGTTGGCATTACCATTGGCATTTGCCACAGGCGTGAAACTCACCTGTCTGTTACTGCCACTTCCGCTCACTTGCAAGCCGCTTTGGCTTATTACTGAGGTGTTGCTCGATGTAGCTGATACCGACAACGAGCCATTGGATGTTTCAATATCGTTTACCGTGAACGTGGCTGAGCCTGACGTATCTTCATTTATCGATTTGTTACCAATACTTGAAATGGTTGGCGTGTCATTGACTGCCGCTACATTAACGGTGAAAGTTCTTGATGCTGATTTGTTGCCGTCTGATACCGTGACTGTAACATTTGCATTGCCATTGGCATTCGCCAAAGGTGTGAAAGTCACCTGTCTGTTACTACCACTTCCCGTGACTTGCAAGCCGCTTTGGCTTATTACTGAGGTGTTGCTCGATGTAGCTGTAACCGACAGTGAGCCACTGGATGTTTCAATATCGTTTACGTTGAACGTGGCTGAGCCTGACGTATCTTCGTTAATCGATTTGTTACCAATACTGGTAATGGTTGGCGTGTCATTGACTGCCGCTACATTAACTGTGAAGGTTCTTGATGCTGACTTGTTGCCGTCTGATACCGTAACCGTAATATTTGCACTGCCGTTTGCATTGGCGTTGGGTGCAAAAGTGACTTGTCGGGAGCTTCCCGTACCAGTTGTTTGAATACCACTTTGACTAATTAAGCCTGTATTGCTTGATGTTGCTGTAACGCTTAGCTGTGAACTTGACGTTTCTACATCATCAATAGTAAAGCTTACTGAACCTGCGGTGTCTTCAACTATTGAGGTATTGGCAATAGTAGTAATGGTTGGCGTGTCGTTGACTGCATTCACCGTTAAAACAAAGCTAGCCTCTTCGGTTAGTAGGCCATCACTCAGCGTTACGGTTATCGTGCTAGTACCACTTTTGTTTGCCAGTGGCGTGAGTGTGACTGTCTTTTCGTTGCCCGTTCCTGCTACTGATATTCCTGATGCAGGCAGTAACAACGAGTTGCTAGACGTAACACTGTATGTCAAATCTTGTATGTTTTGCTCGCTATCGTTAAGCGATAGGGAAAATGTAGCCGTGCCGTCTTCGTTGATAGTTTTTGTACTGAGCGCGTTAATCGTGGGAGCTGTGTTAAGGGTATATTGTTCGCTCGATACAGTGAGCAATTGAAACGTTTCATTGTTTAAAGTAAAGGAAACATCATTTAGTCCATCTTGATTCAAATCGGACCAAGTAGGATTAATTGTACTTTCAACAGGGCTTGCAGTTGAGAACTCACTGATATCCACATTGGAAAGGTTCCAACCGGACGGTACATTCGCAAGGCGCACAATGTCGCCTTCGGAATATGTGGGAATAATAAAAAATAAACCGGAACTTATTGGCACCCAAGTAGGTGATGTTTTCAAATAAACATCGCCGTTATTTTCGTAAAGCGTGAAGTCTTTATCTGATGCAAATACGTTGTGACTGAAAAAGCAACAAGCTAATGCCAAACTTGCGATCAAGTTACGTATACTTTAATCCCTTAAATTTTTTAGAGTTCCCAACAACTTGACCAAAACTTACCACAAATAAATGCGCTTAGAAATAGCGCACTCAAAGCTGATTCTCACCAACTAATTTTTGCCTAATCCAATGTATCCCAATACTTCATTAGCTAAATTAGTAAAAACCGCTAATGCATCGTGCCAGTTCACGGGACTCTCTGCGTATACCATTGGACTTACGTAACTGTTATACCTTTCTTCGTATTTTGAATCTTCGTTCAGTCGCTGTAATCCGAAACGTAACTCATCTATAGGTGATTCAACCATTTGTGGATGCTGATTACCGAAGCGTTCAACATCTAATTCAATGGCAATTGCTACTAAGTTGCCGAGTGATTCTACATTTGCTGGTTGCGACTGCTGAATAAGATAGGTGTCGTAAACATGTCTTATCAACGTTTCGTCATCATCACGTTTATTGTTTCTGGCAACACTCGCTGTTCTGCGCATCGTCGATAACAGTTTTTCGGCTTGTGTTTCTAGGATGGCAGCACATGCTATATTTTTAACCTCTGCATCATACTTAAGGACTTCGGCATAAATAGATTGAATGCTTTTAAATTCAGCTTCATCTAAAAGATCTGATTCAATGAATTCCAATTTAATATAGGGGCGAAGACAAGGTGCCTGTTGGTGTGCTTGAGGATAACGAATATCGAAACTGAAGTAGCGGTACTCATCGTTAACCATTGCTTGTTTTTCAATGGAAAAGGTGCCGTTCTCTGCTAACAAAGACTCAATATATTGCTTAACCACTCTTCGAGCATCTCGCCTAGCCCTGCGTGATGTTAAATCTTCAAATGCTTGATTAGGTACCAGCTTAATATCGATATCTTCCGACATACGATACGTTTTAATAGCAGATTTAGCCAATGCAGTACCTCCTGTAAATACCAACTGGTAGTATTCCAGTTGGATTACAGAGATAAGCTTTAGCAGTTGGGCAACGTAATAGTCTTTTTCAACGATGGCGGGATTGCCCAGCCCAATGGCATCGGCAACGTCTACAAAAAGGGAACTATCAATCTGCGTTGACAAGCTGTGTCCCTACAGCAATTTTACGCGTAAAACGTGCACTTTTAGGTGTTATTTTTACCTTGGCAGGGATCTGCGTACTCTCTCCTGAGAAATTCAGCTTAGATAAATCATCAAATTGATAATCGACACCTAACTTCTCCATCGCTTCAATCAACACACCGTCAGCACCTGCTGCGTTATCGGGCATCAGCTTTCCAGTGATGCGATTCACTCTGGCACGCACGTACAGACCATAGCCAATCTTCATCAATAAGCCTTCTCGAACGAGATTTCTCAGTCCTCTACCTACTTGATCGTAATCTGCGATGTCTTTAAAGTCTGAGCGCAAGAAAACTGAACACTTCGAGCGTTTTACTCTCGTTTGTATTCTGCTTTGAATGGTCACGCCAACTCTCCTATTAATAGAGTTTAATAGGATGTGCAAAAATACGACAATTGTCAATCACAAAAATACGACATTTTCTTTTTGCAAAAACACGACAAAAAATCACTGATAAAAATTAACAAAATTACAAGCTTTCAATAATTAAGAGAAATAACGCAAGCAGCGCTCAGTTTGCGCCCACCTTAAAATTTGGCCGTACTGATTTAGCTATCAGATAAGCAAAAAATCACCACACACTTGGCATACATTCATGTAATTGCTACCAAGTGTGATGATGTAAAGACTACAGAGGAAAGTGGTTTAGCGTTGCGCTATTAGGCTGGTACCTCAATACCATCCTCTCTCATCCTTGCGAGCTTGTAACGTAAAGTGCGAGGGCTTATACGCCGAATCATTGTTAATGGAGTAATCGTTTTTTTAAGTAATACACAACAGTGTCCCATTTGCCAACACTGTATTTTTAAACACTTGGTTACACGGAATAACTCAAATTACGAATGCATCACATATAGAACATAAAGAACCAATATGCTTCATATATAGAACAATAAAAACATCATGAAATTTGACTAATGTATTTCCATGCACTATATATAAAACATTAATAGGTTAAATGTTTCATATGTGATGCAAATGCCAAAGTCCACAGTCAGAAGTTACTCCAGTTACACCGAAGAAGCGCTAACATTGTTGGCGAAGCTCATTCGTGCCTCAAGACTCGAGAAAAAGATGAGTGCGCAGGAGGTTGCCGACCGCGCAGGTATTTCCAGAGGGATGCTTTCCCGCATAGAAAAGGCCGATCCTAAATGCGAAATAGGAGCAACTTTTGAGGTAGCAAGAATCGTCGGTGTAACATTGTTTGAGGCAGAGCCTAGCCGACTTACTATGCAGGTCAGGCAAATTGAAGAAAAACTGTCACTGCTGCCTAAAAGTGCCCGAAAAACGAAGAGGGAATTGATAGATGACTTCTAAACAGGATTACAAAGAAGCATTCGTTTGGATTTGGTTACCCGAAAAAACCAAGCCTGTCGTGGCAGGTCGTCTCGCACCTGATGGTGATAACTTGATCTTCAACTACGGTAAAAGTTACTTAGAGAGAGTGAAGGATGCAGTGCCTATCTATGAGCCTGAACTCCCCCTGCGTCCCGGTGCACTTCCGTTATTAAACGGGCTCAGTGTGCCCGGCTGTATCCGTGACAGTGCGCCAGATGCATGGGGCAGACGCGTTATTATTAACCGACGCCAAGGGTATAAAGGTGATGATATCGATACGGCTCAGCTAGACGAGCTGACCTATCTTCTGGAGTCAGGGTCTGACCGCATTGGTGCACTAGATTTTCAGCTTTCTCCTACCGAATACGTGCCGCGCTCTGCGAAGAATGTCACCATGGAGGAATTACTAGAATCGGCAGAACGGGTTGAAAAAGGCGTACCGCTAACACCCGAGCTAGATCAAGCCCTGTTTCATGGAAGTTCGATTGGTGGCGCACGCCCTAAAGCCTTGATTGAAGAGGGCGGAACAAAATACATTGCAAAATTTTCTGCCAGCAATGATATCTACAGTGTCGTTAAGGCTGAATACACCGCGATGCGATTGGCTAAGCTGGCTGGACTAGATGTGGCGCCGGTTAAACTAACCAAAGCCGCGAATAAAGATGTACTGCTGGTAAAAAGATTTGATCGTGTGGCTTCAGAGGAAGGCTGGAAAAGAAAATCTATTGTGTCAGCACTTACCCTGTTTGCACTGGATGACATGATGGCGCGGTATGCCAGCTATGAGACACTGGCAGAAATCATTCGACACCGATTTACTAAACCGAAAGAGACACTTCGGGAACTATTTTGCCGTCTGACATTTAATGTTCTTTGTGGCAATACAGACGATCACGCTCGCAACCATGCAGCGTTCTGGAATGGCCATACACTAGCGTTAACACCGGCCTATGATATTTGTCCTCAGGGGCGTACCGGAAACGAAGCGTCTCAGGCCATGCTGATTGCGGGTAACAATAAAATGAGCCAACTCGCGACTTGCCTTCAAACCGCGCATAGCTTTCTGCTATCGCAGGATGAAGCTAAAGCTATTTTTGAACATCAAATTCAGATAATTAAAGCTAACTTTGATACCGTCTGTGCCGAAGCTGAACTGTCTGAAATCGATAAGCGGCTGTTTTGGCAGCGGCAGTTTTTGAACCCTTACTCGACAACGCAATAGCCCCCAACGTCGCTATTTCCCGTTAAGCAAAAAAAATCACCACACACTTGGCATACATTCATGTAATTGCTACCAAGTGTGGTGATGTAAAGACTACAGAGGAAAGTGTTTTAGCGTTGCGCTATTAGGCTGGTACTTCGATTCCATCCTCTCTCATCCTTGCGAGCTTGTAACGCAATGTACGTGGGCTTATACCTAGCTTTTCAGCTACGTCTTTACGCTTACCGTTACAAAGTGCAAGCGTATCTAAAATAATTTGATGTTCTTGATAACGAAGCTCCGACCCCAAGCGACAGCTTTCTTCAGGCTCTGGCACCACTTCTGGTTCAATTTGAACGTCCATGGCCATATCAATCATCAAGTCACCGGCGTCAATTTCACCGTTTTCACAAAGAATGAGTGCTCGCTGAATGACGTTTTCGAGTTCACGTACGTTCCCCGGCCATGAGTACTGAGTAAGCTTACTTCTTGCCGCTGCGCTCAAACGTACATTACCTACCCCTTGGTATTGGGTATGACGCTGAATGAGGTGTTCTGCCAACGGAACAATATCACCCGGGCGTTGAGCCAATGGTCGCCATGTGAGTGGGAATACGTTCAAACGATAGTATAAGTCTTCTCTGAACTCTCCCGCCTCAACCGCTTTGCGCAAGTCTCGGTTACTGGTGGCAATAACGCGTACATCAAGTTTAATGGTTTTGCGCCCGCCCAATCGCTCGACTTCACGTTCTTGTAGCACACGTAATAGCTTAGCTTGAAGGGCAAGATCCATTTCGGTAATTTCATCAAGCAGTAAAGTACCGTTCTGCGCCTGTTCAAATTTTCCGGGGCACGCTTGAATAGCGCCGGTAAATGCACCTTTTTCGTAACCAAAAAGGGTAGCTTCAAGCATATTTTCAGGAATTGCTGCACAATTAATGGCAACAAACGGCGCTTCGCTTCGTGGTGATTGATCGTGAATATAGCGAGATAGCACTTCTTTACCCGAGCCACTGGGGCCTAGGATCATCACAGTTGCATCAGATTTGGCAACTTTTCGAGAGAGTGTGAGTAGCTGTAAACTGGAAGGGTCTGCCACTATGGGCGTTCTCGATTCCACTTGTT
>JALUXV010000205.1 GCA_027013165.1 Alteromonadaceae bacterium | reverse complement strand
ATAAAAAAGTGACATCCCGTCGCTTTCTAGCGCTGAATGTCACCTTACTTTCATATGTTAGCTTTAAAGCTTACTTAACGCGCATACCCGGTTTTGCACCTTCGTGCGGCTCAAGAATGTATAGCTCGTCGCCGCCAGGGCCAGCGGCTAATACCATGCCTTCACTCATGCCAAAACGCATTTTACGAGGGGCGAGGTTCGCCACCATCACCGTGTGCTTACCAATAAGCGCTTCGGGAGAGTAGGCCGACTTAATACCTGCAAAAACTTGCTTTGTTTCGCCGCCTAAATCCAGCTCTAAGCGTAGAAGCTTGTCAGCTTTTTCTACGTGCTCGGCGTTAGCGATACGTGCAATACGTAAATCTACCTTGGCGAACTCGTCAAACGAGATAGTGTCACTGATAGGATCTTTAGCAAGCGGGCTGTCTGGGTCGATAGCTGGTGCTGCTGGCGCTAGGCTTTCTTTTGAATCTTCAACCATGGCGTCGATTTTCTCCATTTCTACACGCTGCATCATTGGCTTAAATTTGTTGATGGCGTGGCCTTTCAATAGGGTTTGCAGCGAATTCCAGTCGAACTTATCGTTTAAGAATTCTTCTGCTTTTTCTGCAAGTACAGGAAGCACAGGCTTCAAGTAAATCACTAACAGACGGAACATGTTGATACCTAGCGAGCATACATCGTGTGTGAACTGCTGCTTAGTCTCGTCTTTAATGGTTACCCAAGGTGCATTGTTATCAATGAACTGGTTCGCTTTATCAGCAAGAGCCATGATTTCGCGCACGGCTTGGTGGTACTTACGCTTCTCGAAAAGTGCAGCAATGCTCTCTGACGCGCTTTGGAACTCAGCAATAAGCTCTGGCTCAATCACGTTGTCAGATAATTTGCCGTCAAAACGCTTAGTGATAAAGCTTGCACAGCGGCTTGCAATGTTAACCACTTTACCTACCAGGTCTGAATTCACTTTTTGTGCGAAGTCAGTAAAGTTAAGGTCGATGTCGGTAACACCGTCGCCTAACTTAGACGCAAAGTAGTAACGCAGATATTCTGGGTTCAGGTGGTCAAGGTAAGTACGGCCTTTAATAAAGGTACCGCGCGACTTTGACATTTTCGCGCCGTTCACCGTTACGAAACCGTGAATATTTACGCCAGTGGGCTTACGGTATCCCGCGCCTTCTAGCATGGCAGGCCAGAAAAGGCAGTGGAAGTAAGTAATATCTTTACCAATAAAGTGATAAAGCTCAGCTTCTGAGTCTGCTTTCCAGAAGTCATCAAACTCTAGATTGTTTTGGTCGCAGAAGTTTTTGAAACTAGCCATGTAGCCAACAGGTGCATCGACCCACACGTAGAAGAACTTGTTCGGCGCACCTGGAATTTCAAAGCCGAAGTAAGGCGCATCACGGCTAATGTCCCACTGTTGAAGACCTTCAGTAAACCATTCTTGCAGCTTGTTAGCCATTTCTTCCTGCAGGGCACCTGAGCGGATCCACTCTTTTAACATGCCTTCAAATTTTGGCAGGTCAAAGAAGAAGTGCTCAGACTCACGTAGCACTGGTGTAGCACCCGATACTACGCTGCGAGGGTTCTTTACTTCTGTTGGGCTATACGTTGCGCCACATACGTCACAGCTGTCGCCGTTTTGATCTTCTGCGCCACAGCTTGGGCAGGTACCCTTAACGAAACGATCCGGCAAGAACATTTCTTTTTCAGGGTCGAACAGTTGGTTAATGGTGCGCTTGCTGATGTAACCCGCACTATCCAAACGGGTGTAAATTTCTTCACACAGCGCCTTGTTTTCTGGCGAATGGGTTACATAGTAGTTGTCGTAATCTACGTGAAAATCAACAAGGTCTTGGTGATGTTCAGCACGCGTTCTTGCCACCATTTCTTCTGGTGTAATGCCAAGCTCTTGGGCTTTAAGCATAACCGGCGTACCGTGTGCATCGTCGGCGCAAACACTGTAGCATTCGTTTCCGCGAAGGCGCTGAAAACGAGTCCAGATGTCGGTTTGAATGTGTTCTAGCAAATGACCTAAGTGAATAGAGCCATTTGCGTATGGCAACGCACTGGTTACCAGAATTCGGCGTTTTTCTGACATAATGACGTTATTGATTCTTTGCGTTTCAAAATGGCTGCAAATACTAGCGGAAAACCGCGTTTTTTGCATTACGTAATTCACACAATTCTACTACTAGTAAGGCATTTTATGTTCTTTTCTCGCAAAGCAGAGCCGGCAACTCAAAAAGTTGCTGTAATTTTGGCCAAGTATTTTTCGTTAGATGTTGAAGATACCTTGCCATGGTGTGCTTTTAGCCAGCCAGAAAATGAAGATGCCGGTGTAACAGTTACCTTGCCGTTCTGTATTGCTACACAGCTAGACCGGCTTAAACAAGAAGTGCTTAACCAACTTAAAGGGAAGCTTGACGATGACCAACTTACGTTTAAACAAAACGTAGCAAGTGGAGAAACAGAAGTAGCGCCGGTCACCAACATTAAAAACATCATAGCTGTGGCTTCTGGCAAGGGCGGGGTAGGTAAGTCGACAACCAGTATTAATTTAGCGTTTGCGCTTATGCAAGAAGGCGCGAAAGTTGGGATTTTAGATGCCGATATTTATGGGCCATCA
>JALUXV010000204.1 GCA_027013165.1 Alteromonadaceae bacterium | reverse complement strand
TCAGCGAAACCTACGATATTGTCGCTGGCCTGCAAGGTGTCATCGCGCAGTACATAGAGCCCGCCTTGAATATCGCTAACTAATAATGTGCCGCTGGGAAGATAAGGGTACACACCCCATGCGCCGTTAAATGAAGCGTTGTTTGAAGCACCAAAGGTATCAAAGTAACCCACCTCTTGTGGGCTGAGTGGGTTACTAATGTCTAGCACGGTCAAACCTCGCTCATAATTCGACATGTAGTAACGATTCCCACGCACAAAACCGTTGTGATCGATAGTACGGGTTGGGCCAACCCAAGACGACACAAGGGTGGGAGAGTTAAGATCGCTGATATCAAAAAAATGAACAGTGGTGTTAATTCCAGAGCGCTGTTCATCTAATTCGTCGTGTAAAATTACATACTGCTTGTTTTCGCTCCACCAACCTGAATGCACGTACTGTGCATTAGGATAGGTCTCGCTGCCTAGCTCAGTAGCGTCATTCGAAAGGGTGTGGTCCCATAATCTCAGCTCATCTTCATTGAAATCCAACATTACATTACACATGCCATTTTGTGCATCTACACAGTCTCGGTCGGCGCGTAAATCATCAATCAATAGTGACGATGTGTCATGAGAGTAATCACGGGCTCGATTACCAGAGGTGAGCTGATAACTCGGCAAGGGTGAACTAGGGTTACTTAAACTGAAACTGCGCCATGCACCGCCAAAGTTCTCTGTACCTGCGGCGTGAAGTAATGCAGAGCGGCCGGGAAGCACAGTATTTGTAGTGTAATCCACGTTACTGATATAAACGTTATGTGCCCGTTGATCCTCTGTTGTTCGGGTTACTAGCGAAATACTGTTGGGCAAATTGCTTAAGTCGATAATTGTCAGGCCTTCGGTTACACTGTCGGCCCCTACATAGGCATACGCTTTCCAACGTTGATCAGATGAAGAGTAGTATTGATAAACTTTGATATCTCGCCACGTGGTAGGCTGCCCTAGTACCGAGCCCACAACCTTGGGAGACGTAGGATCGGTAACGTCCACCACGGCAATTCCTCTTAATAAACCGATAATGGCGTATTCGCGCATATCGTTTAAATCCACATGGCCCCAAATATCGTTCGCAGCGCCACTATTGGTGGGTAAATCAGATAAGGGGACGTGGCTAAGCAGTGATATGCCCATGCACTCAAAGCCTGCGGAACTCCCATTTTCACAAGGAGATGCAAACTGAGCACTACTCATTTGCTGAATGGTTTCAAGACTCAAAGACACGCTATCAGTATCGATTCCTTTGCGATCGGTAATTACCGTGAATCCCTTATTGTAAAGTTCTTCGACATATTCAGGAGGCACGCCAACAAGCACAGAACGGAAGCGGTCGGGTTGTTGTACTTGATAATTGTCTAAGGTGTCAAAACCACCAAGCACGGGTTGAAGGTCAGAGACTAAGTACAGGAGATCCTGTTCATTCAGGATAGGGTAGGTGCCTTGCGCAACGAGGATTTTGTCTCCTTTATTGGCTTGTTGAACCGCATAGGTGATGGATTTACAGGGGCGAAATCGATTGTTACATTGGCCCTGATCTTCGCCCTGTTCAGCAACAAAACGAGACTTCTCTTTTTCACTATGGGCGAGCGCAGCTTGACTACACATACTGCTAGCCAGCATGATAAATAAACCGAGTGCAGTTCTGTGGTTGAAATTCAGCACGAGAGATCCTTATCAGTAGAATTGCCGTTTCAGCATCTAGTAATAAGTTAACCTAACAAGAAATGAAGGTAGGATGAATAGCTGGCGAAAAAAAGGTCTAATGGGCGTGTCAAGTATTCTGGCTATCTTGGTTATCGTTGCACTCGCCGGATGCTCACCCAATATTGTTAGCGAACAAGCCACTCGTGTATTTCCACTCACCGTGCATTTGTATGCAAAAGGTGAGTCAATTGGTTGCGATAACGGGTTTATGCATGGGGGAAAGTTCTGGTCTATCGACAAGTTGGCTTTTTATGTTTCGTCAGTGCAAATAAAAAACCAATTAACTGACCAATGGAATGCCGTTGAGTTACAGACAAATACTTGGCAATCAAAAGGTGTTGGACTGCTATGGTTTAATACCCGATGTGGGCAGGAAACCCCGCAAAATAGAAATGTAGCGCTATTGATTTCCCATGACGCTTGGATAAACGCTTCGGCAGTGCGTTTCGAATTAGGTGTACCTTTTGTGTTAAATCACTTGAACCCAGTTACCCAAGAGTCTCCGCTTAACGTTCCTGATATGTTTTGGACCTGGCAAGCAGGTCATAAGTTCTTTCGGTTAGATCTAATGTCGCAAAACCATGGGGAAAATGACGCTTGGTTTTATCATTTGGGCAGCGTGGGATGTTCAAGTGCGTCGAGCCTTAGATCACCTTCAAAGCCTTGTAAAACGCCCAATAGATTTCAGATTGAAGTTCCACTCCACACCAATGCAAGTGAGTTCGCTTTTGATATACATAGCTTGCTGGCAGGTGTTCAATTAAACTCAGAGACGAGTTGTATGTTTCATACTGCACAAGAAACTAGCTGTGACCAATTGGGCCAAAATTGGCAGAATGGGCGCATCTTTAGTCAATTGCAACGTCAGTGAACCAGTGAATAGGTACGGG
>JALUXV010000203.1 GCA_027013165.1 Alteromonadaceae bacterium | reverse complement strand
TGCTAGACATGATACGCGATTTTTAACTTACGACTTACTTGCTCAGTATTACATTGAAAAGGAAATGTTTGACCAAGCGTACGAGCAAATGAAGCAGGCAAGTAAACTCGCACCAAGAAATATCAACCGCAACAAAAAACTATGGGATTTAGCTAGATTAAATCACGATAAAGTGGGCCAGTTGGCTGCGGTTCAGAATATGGCGCGATTTGCGCGTAATTCTATTCATGATTCTCCAGAGCTCAAACTCAATGTTATACGTTCTACTATTGACGTAGCCACAAGCTTGGGAGGGGAAGAAAGCGAGCGGTATTTGCGAAAAGCGCTTTCAGATACACAAGATCTACGGGGGCAAAAAGGGGCTGCGAAACAACTTGATTCGCAACTTAAAGTGCTGGAAGTTCGCATGCTCTGCCTTAAAAATGACAAAAAAGATGCGCAAAAAATCATGGAAGACATGGGTAGCCATGACGACGGATTAACCATGGAAGATAATTTGGACAAAATGAAAGCGTATCATGAGCTTGGAATGCGAGAACATTGCATTAGTATATTGGATAAACTGCGCAAACAAATTGCCGGAGATAATTTCACATCACAGATGGTGAATGAGTACTTAAAGCAAGAATCACTAGAAAGGGTAGAGGTACAGTTTACCACTAAAGAATTAAAGCAAATGGCTACGGCCAATTATAAAGAAAACCGTTTTGTTCCAGCGTTTAATAATCTTCATCAAGCTTTTATTATTTCTCCTCAAGACAAGCAAATAGCAATGAGCTTACTTAAGATTCTAGTGCAACTACAAAAAGTTGAAGCCTTGACTGACGCCCAGTTCGATGTTGCTACAGAGGCTGCGCAAATGTTGCTTACTATGCAACTGCCACCTTCGCAAGCGCTTAAACGTGATACCTATGTAGAGAGCTTGGGTGTATCAACACAGTTGCCTGAAAAACACCTGTTAGTAGAAACGAATAAGCCAGCGTAAAACAATACGCTGGCTTTTACTTCACATTGTGGTTTTTATTTCTGTTTACGGCGCCAAAGTACCGCAACTGAGAGTAGTGCTAGCAGTCCGCCCATTGCACCACCTGAACCACCTGAGATAGCGTCATCACCCTCTGGCTCAGGTTCAGCTTCGCCTTCTAGAGTGAAAGTAGCGATAAATGGATCATGGTCAGAACTTCTATATGGACCAACATCGGTAAACGCATAACCATCTTCGTCAGCGTAGTAGGCTAACGCTTGGTCATACTGAAGTTGGTAGGCTTCAGTAGAGTTGATGTTCCAATGTGTGCCATCAACAGCGTCAGCGGCCATTTCGTCATTAGCAAGTACATGATCAAGACTACCTACCTGCTCGGTGCCATAAAACCAATATGAAAAACCTTCGGCATCAAATTGCTTAGCAAGGTTGGTATAACCATAGTTGGTGGTTACTTCAACAGAAGCACCTTCATCCATACCCGTATTTACCGCTGTTTTAATGGTATATCCCCGATTTTCTGGGGTGTAGTCGGTTAATACAGCCACAGGATCTTCAGCGCTATATGCGTTTAAATCACCCAGAATAATCTTGCGCTCAGGAAGCGTTTCATCAGACAGCGCGTCACCCAAGGTAATTGCAGCTGAAACCCTAAGTGCGTTACAGCTGCCCTGAATTTCGTCGCTATCCGACGTGTCTGCGTTGTCTTCCGCACAGCTACCACCTTTCGATTTAAAGTGGTTTACCGCAACGGCAAATGTTTCTTCTGATTCAATGTGAGTAAAGCTTTGAATCAAAGAAGGGCGCATTTGAGCAACACTATCGTCGTCAATCTGTTGTACAGGCATAGGTACTATAACTGCGTCATTAAGCGGTGTTACTACAGAAGCTTTATAGATAAGGCCAACGGTAATTGCATCGGTACCAATTTGTGAATCGTCAGAAGTGGCAATGAAATAGTACTGTTCACTGTCAGCCAAGTCGGCGTTAATAACATCCACAAGGGCTTTAATTGCGCTAGTATCGCCAAAGCCATCATTCTCGATTTCCATTAATCCAATAACGTCTGCATTTAACGCTACGATAGCCGATGCAATACGAGCTTGTTGTAGTGCGAACTCTGTTTCATTCTCTGCACCACGATTACTGCTGTAATCAAATGTAACGTTACCGTCGCCGTCTACTTCGCCGTTGAAGTAATTCAACACGTTGAATGTTGCGATAGAAAGGTTACCTTCTTGAACCGTTGGAGTGGCTTCACGGCTACTGGTTACTGTAATGTCCGCGCTCGGATTTATACGATATGTACCAAAGCTGTAGTTTACAGGGCCACTTGCTGACACGGTATCGCCAATAGTAATAGCATTGGCGTAGCTAAAGGTTGGGAAATAGCTCAGTGAATCAGGGTAGGTTGAGCCACTGGTATCTTCAATAGTAATGAGGTTTGCTTCACTTTCTGTAACAGCTGCATTGTAGGCGTCACTCAAAGGTGCTGCTACGTCGCTTGGCTGGCGTTTAACACCATCACTAACCACTATTTCGCCGTAACGCCAAAGGTTGTTTAAGCTTGCCACTGTTGCATCGGTAACCGATGCAGTCATGCCCTCAATAGTCTCTAGTGATAGAGTTAACGGCAGAGCAATGGCTGTTTCTGTTACA
>JALUXV010000202.1 GCA_027013165.1 Alteromonadaceae bacterium | reverse complement strand
ATGGGACCATACCTATCGTTCGCTCTGTAGGAGGACTTAAAGACACGGTTATTGACTACAGCAATGACAACGATGGAACCGGTTTTGTGTTTGATGAGCCTACACCGCACGCGTTACTGACTTGCATTCGGCGAGCACTGCTAGCTTATTACGAAGATACTGTTAAGTTTAGAGCAATGCAGCAGCGAGGAATGCGAACGCAATTCACATGGGAAGCAGCGGCGAAAAGTTATCAGCAGTTGTATTTAGCAGCCGTTAATTAGGCTTTATTTTTTGCTTTGTTTTACAGCAACATATCCACTTAGGTGTAAATATTTGTGATGGGTGTGTTCTACATTAATTATTGTTTATAAGCACCTTTCCTTTTGTCCATTTTTGCGCCACTATTAAAAAATGGACGATGTAGATGGACGGTACACAAGGCGGGTATGACGGATAAGGCAGTTAAGCTTTCTATAAAGAGCCTCTTTCTCTGGGTGGTGATGTCTATTGCTACCTTTTCACTTGCGGTTTTAACAACGCTTACAGTTTATACACAGATAAAAACTTATCGCCACGAGCTTGAGTCGAACGCACTGATACTCGCCAAACTAGTTGCCAGAAGTTCTGCCACTTACCTCTACGATGAAACGCCTGAACGCATTGAATTTGCATTAAATAACCTCACTGCCGCTGAGCATGTGCTTAATGCTCATGTTTACAAAGCAAAAAGCGGAGCGGCAGAGCCTGAGATTTTTGCTTCATACAATAAAGAAGGGCAGCTTTTGTTAGGTGGCAAAGAAAGTCAGTTAGCTTCCATGGTTATGAACCCAGTACTAGCAGATAATGGTCGCTACCTTGAACTCAGTGCAAAAGTGTTCGATACAGAAACTAACATTCAGTTGGGCTGGGTGTATCTAAGGGTTTCATCAGAAAACTTTAATCAGTTGGTTGGAAAGTCAATTTGGCTTAATTTAGCCGTAGCCTTGGCGTTATTGCTTATAAGTTTTTATTCCGCACTAAGAATGCAGCGTTTTGTGACAGGCCCAGTTGAAGGTATCGCTAACTTTTTGCAACGCACATCGCGACAGCGCGACTATTCGGCCCGTGCCAACGGCTCCACCATTAAAGAACTCGACATCTTAGCTGACGCCGTTAATGTGATGCTGTTCCGTATGCAAGAATACATGCAAAAGCAACGGCAGGCTGAAGAGCAACATAGAAAACTCAATGCCAGCCTAGAAGATATGGTAAGTCAACGAACAACCGCCCTTAAGGATGCAAATCAGGAACTTATTCAAACGCTCGAAAAGCTACATCAGTTCCAGCGTCAAATCGTGCAGAACGAAAAGATGGCTTCTCTCGGTGACATGGTTGCCGGTGTCGCCCATGAAGTTAATACGCCAATAGGCTTAGGCGTAACTGCATCAACCATGATGTTAGACAGGTTAGCGGTTATTCATAAGGACTTTGAAAATAAAACGCTGAAAGCCAGTGCAATGAAACGCTTTTTGGATGAAAGTAACGAAAACCTCAACATTATTTACCGCAATTTGAACAGAGCAGCCGAACTTATTAGCAGTTTTAAGCAGGTTGCTGTAGATCAAACCTCAGAATCTAGTCGAAGTTTTTGCGTTGTACAGCTAGTTAATGAGATACTATTGTCATTGCAGCCTCGACTCAAAAAATTAAAACACAACATCAACGTAGATTGCGACCCTACCCTTAGCGTTGAAACGAAGGCTGGCCCAATAAATCAAATCTTGATTAATTTAATCATGAATTCGGTTATTCATGGGTTTGAAACCATGGATGAAGGCACAATTGATATTCGTGCCGAAATGGTGAGTAGCAATAAGCTCAAGCTTGTTTATACCGATAACGGAAAAGGCATTTCCCCAGAAATTCGCAAACGGATATTTGACCCCTTTGTCACCACAAAGCGCGGGCAAGGCGGTTCCGGATTGGGAATGCACTTGGTATACAACTTAGTAACGCAAGCCCTTAATGGTTCAATATCGATCACCAGTGAGGAAGGCAACGGCGTAGAATTTGTAATTATCTTCCCCGTTGTTAATGCGAAAACGTCAGAATAGTTGTATAAAGTATGAACTTTTCTTGATTTTTATTGGCTAACCCCAATACCTTAACAGTAAGAATATTCACAAGTTGCTTGCAATCAAGTATATGAATATTAAAATTTAACCAGTTAGTTGCTTAAATCGTATTTTAGAAAGAGTGTAGAACACCATGCAGACGCCAAATGTGTTAATTGTTGAAGATGAGGTGGTAACCCGTACCACGCTTAAGAGTTTATTTGAAGCGGAAGGGTATAATGTGTTTGAGGCCGAGAACGGTGATCAAATGCATGATTTCTTCGAGAATCACGCTATCAATTTGGTTATCATGGATATTAACCTACCGGGTAAAAACGGCCTTATTTTGGCACGTGAAGTACGTGACCGTAAAAATGTTGGCCTTATTTTCTTAACGGGTCGTGATAATGACGTTGACCGTATTCTAGGTCTTGAAATTGGTGCAGATGATTATCTGACTAAGCCATTTAATCCTCGTGAATTGACCATTCGCGCACGCAACTTACTGTCTCGTACTACAAACTCTTCAGAAGATGACGATTTACCAAGCCGTGTAAGCTTTAACGGTTG
>JALUXV010000201.1 GCA_027013165.1 Alteromonadaceae bacterium | reverse complement strand
GATCAACTGCTTATAACTCATGGTGCTTACTTCTATTTGTTTGGCGACTTTAGAATACCACCAATAGGCAGTTGATCGTCTTGTCACCGTTTAACCATGAGTGGTGCACTTATTATCTGAATTCGGGTGTCTAAATATACAAAATTTTTCGCAATGATATTTACTTCGACGGCGTTCATGCTGGTCATGATGTACTTCAATTCGTATTCAATTGAACACGTGTTTTTTAGTGAAACTCGCCTATACATGGCTATCTACATGGGCGCAATGATGGCAGTTATCATGCTGCTATTTATGCTCAACATGTATGAAAGCAAAACTAAAAACGTAGCTATTTTAGCAGGTAGCGTTGCCGTCTTTTGCTTTGCTCTATTTTTGGTGCGATCGCAAGCTACCATCGAAGATAGGGCGTGGATGAAAGCGATGATACCCCACCATTCCATTGCAATATTAACCAGTGGCCGCGCAAACATCGCCGATGCCCGTGTTCAGCAATTAGCAAAAGAGATTATCAGCGCACAAGAGCGAGAAATAAAAGAAATGGAATGGTTAATCGCAGATATTAAAGAAAACGGTATAGCGTCATCAGAAAGCGAAGCCTCAAGACGTCCTGTACCGGATTTTTCAGGCGAGTAAGTACGAGATTTCACAATCAAAAAATAGTTGGAGGATCAACATGAGTAAATCTGCAACACTGTATAGAATGCATACGAAAGAACACATTTGCCCTTATGGTTTACGTTCAAAAGACTTATTAGAGAGAAAAGGGTATGACGTCAAAGATCATAAGCTGAGCTCTCGTGAAGAAACAGATAAATTTAAAGATAAATATGGTGTTGAAACTACGCCTCAAACCTTTATTGACGACGAACGTGTTGGAGGTTATGACAACCTCAGAGAGTTTTTCAACATGGGCGACGCCGGGCAGACTGGCACAACCTATACACCTGTTATCGCAATCTTCGCGACCGCATTTTTAATGGCATTGGCGATTGTTTTTGCTCAAACTGGTACTATTGAATCGCTGTTATCAGTTTCAGTAATCGAAATATTTGTCGCGCTAAGTATGTCCATTTTAGCTATCCAAAAATTACGGGATTTGTATGGCTTTACCAATTCTTTTATTACTTATGACCTGTTGGCAATGCGCAGTATTCGGTATGGATACGTTTACCCATTTGCTGAAGCATTCGCAGGAATCGGTATGCTTGCGGGATTGTCTGGATTTGTTGTTGGCCCAGTGTCCTTATTTATTGGGACAATAGGTGCGATATCGGTATTTAAAGCCGTGTACGTGGATAAGCGTGAATTGAAATGTGCTTGCGTTGGTGGAGACAGTAATGTTCCCCTTGGGTTTGTTTCATTGACCGAAAATCTATTTATGATAGGTGCGGGATTTTGGATGCTATATCTTGCAATCGGCAGTTAAGTGTTATGTGTCGCTCCATCCATAATGGTTGAAGCGACAAGTTATGAGTAATTGTGTCAATATTTTAACCAACATTTTTAACCTTATTAGTGCAATACCAGAGGACCCAACTACCTAAGGTTATATCAAGGGCACCGCAAAAAATTGGCCACCACTGCGGTATATGGTTACCAACGCTTCCAATATGCATGGCAAAATCGAAAAGCCTATGACCTATTAAAAGGACACCAATTGCCAATGTATAGCGAGAATACCAATACAATGTGATGAGTGTGAAGAGCTCAAAAACCATCCACTCATGCCATATAAATCGACTTTCTAACACTCCAAATAATGGATAATAACTCGCGATCACAATAGTGAGTGTTGGAAAAAAACTTCGGTCTTTATCGAATTTATTTAACTTCGCCAATCCAATGATTAAAACCGCTACCATAGTCCCTATTGAAGTACTCACTAACACGTTAATCACCCACGTGCCGGTAATAGGAAAATTGCCCCTTCCAGCGGCCAAAACTTGCCACGGCTTTACTCGTCTTTGCTTGTAGAAAACGCTTTTAAAGCTTCTTCTAGCGAATCTTCAAATTTTTCTTTATTGCGACAACCGTCATCATTCTGATTGGAAGGGTTGTCTGCTGGTTTAGCGGCTTGATTTGGCGAATTTGTGACTTGAAGTAAATCATTGTTAAGCATCGTAGAAACCTTTTTTGTTCGTGTTGATTACATTTTAGATATTTATGTGCCAATACCACACCTGTTGTCTTCAGCAAAGAACAGGCCAATTTTTAAAGTTAACACACGTTTTGAGTTAACCCGAATGACAGTAAACTGCATTGAGAACGAATACTTTCAATGTAGCTATTCAGCGCATTGTCAACCGACCCTGTATTACGAAAACAGATATCAATCGCCTTATCGACAAGCGGATGAGCTTGAATACGTGCAATGACTTGCTCTTTATCACCACATATCATGAGTAAACGGATCGCCTCTTCCAATACAAGCACATGGCAACCGTCTAAAGCAAAAACACCGTTACTTTGCATGCGGTTAACCGCTTTTAACGCCCGCTTATCACCAGTGAAAAGGTTTGATGGTTTATTTTCTTGAGCGCCAAACGTGAGTATAAGCTCTCCCCCATCAAGATGAGGAGTGCGAAGTTGTGCAATAACGTTAAGGGCTTGCTCATCGGAGATTGTGACAAGTGAGCTTTGAGAAATAAAATATTCGATGCTTTGCACCTGGGCCGGTGCAAGTCCCATTTTTTTTGCTATTGATGGAGCGTTTACGCCGGCTACAAACGGCAGTGCATCAAGATAGCGGAATACATAATTGTGTTGGGTAAACAGATCGACACACTCACTCAATAATTCATAACGCGCCAATTTAAGGATCACATCGTTGTCAGTAAATAGACCAATCGTCACAGCGCTACCCTGTCTGCATGCTCATTAAAAATTCACTGTCTTGCGAGCGCACATCAAGCTGCTCCATTGCCTCTATAAATGATGATTGTAATGTCGCTATCGCATTTCCCTTTTCCAAAAAACGCAGCGCTTGTTGAGTTAGAATCCAATCTCGTGTTTCGCGTCCATATGTCAAAGCAAAATGCCCGGCACTGATGCCACTTACCTGACTTGCACGTTTTGCCTTTATAGCAAGTTCAGCAGGTCTATTTAATCGCCCTAGTTCCCTTACCATAGAGACAATGTCGATGTCTTTGCGCAGCAGCCGAAGGGCATAAGCATCAGCTTCGTCTTCCTGCGGATCGGTTTCAACATCTAATGACTCCCCTAATTCGGGTAAAACAGAATCTGTTAAACTGCCATCCTGCGTGAGGTGATCACACAGGATATGACCAAGCTCATGCAATAACACAAAGAGCTGCGTAGAGGGGCTCTTATGTTTATGAC
This sequence comes from Alteromonadaceae bacterium, assembly GCA_027013165.1. Lineage (GTDB taxonomy): Bacteria > Pseudomonadota > Gammaproteobacteria > Enterobacterales > Alteromonadaceae > Alteromonas. Next base: position 12,470 of record JALUXV010000201.1, on the reverse strand, counting down.
CAAGCACGATGGCGTAATGATTATTGGAACGCATAACCATGCCAGCAGGTCGAGCAACATTTGCCGGAAAGCGAGAAACGTGAATGACGGGTATATGACTCGCCCAAAATAAAGGCAATACGTTCGCTAATGTAAGCTCTCCTAGTGTGTCTAATGATTGCTGTAAACGTGATAGGTTAGGTGAGCAATGATTGTATTCGAGCACGGTAATAAGCGTATTTGCTACCGCTTGACACAAATAGGTTGCGTCAGACAATTGTTGAATATCGATATGGGCGCGTTTTTTATACTGAATAGTATATTTAGCGGGCAAAAAAGACACGTTACCGTCGTTGACAGTGACACTTAACCCCAACCGTTGATCAAGCAGCTTAGCAAACTGTAAAAAACCTGAATTGCTTTGCAATAAGGCGTCATCCCACCACGCAGGTAGTACTCTTTTAAGGGTTGCCCGCGTAATGCCAACATCTCGGATCTGTTTGTAAACCGCCGACTTCGACGGAAGCTTGAATGCAGTCATCTCGCCTCCACATGTCATCATTATTGCTCAAGTTTACATGAGTGTGCCGCCAATAGCAGCCTTCCCAATTGTTTTGCGTGGCCGTCGGTACCATTCCATACCTTAGTTAAAACATCCATTAAATATTGATGTGATTTCGGATCAATATTTTGATATTTTCTATAGTCTATATTTGCATAATTGCATAATTTAACTAAACCTCTAGTAAGCTTCTTTTGTGGCTGAAATAAATTTCTATATACCGTTGATTGGCACATATTTACAGTATTTGCAATAGATATAGATGTGTCCAATCCTTTGTCGCAGTATGTTTTTAGAAGGTCTTTTTGTAATTTATATATATTCATTTGTTAATTAATTTATGCATAAATGACTATTCATGGTATTATCATTTATTGATAGAATCAAGTAGGATATGCACATGACAGATCCAGAAATTAGACACCTACTATTTGCTCGGCTTGCAAAGCGAAAATCATTCTTAGAAAGTCAACTTTGCGAAGAAGTGCCTATTCAAAATGGGCTGACTCGTGCTGATGTGGTTTTCTGCGGGAAACGACTTGAGTGCTTTGAGATAAAGAGCCATCGAGATACGTTGAAACGCCTGTATTCACAAGGATGGCAATATGAGCAATCCTTCGACAGAGTTACGTTAGTGTGTGCAACAAAGCACCTAAACAAAGCCTTTGGTATTATTCCTAAATGGTGGGGGGTTCTGGAAGTCTCAGGCTCAGGTCAATTAGAAACAGTTAGAAATGCCCAAGCCAACCCTTATGTTAATGTAAGCGGAATGGCAGACTTGCTTGAAAATCAAGACGCACGTGACGTATTGCAACAATTTGGGATCACAACAGGCACCAAACGAATGCATCACGAGCAACTGCGTAAGACGATTGCAGAAAACCTGACGCTTTCGCAATTGAGAGACGCGACGAAAAATGCATTAACCCAACGGCAGTTGACCCGCTGGCGGCCCAGCGAGCAAATTGCATAAGAGCGTTCAAGCCCCCTTCCCCTAATTTGGTTTAACCATTAAACAACACCTGAGCAAAATGATGATGCATAAATTCCGCCACGTGCCCTGTTGAGTTGCCTGGACCAGCTTTTGGTGGTGTCAGTGTTTTGTCGTGCCAGTTTTTATCTGCCCACGAGAACGCAGGTCCACGATAGTCAGGGTGTAGTATTAAAAACTCAGCTAATTCCATAATGGCTTGAGTGTTTTTCCCTTTTTGTCGCAGCACAAGCCAATGGTCATCAAGCGTGTATTTTATTGCAATATGACCTGAGCGTCTCGTTTCACCAGAGTCCCATAATGGACTTAACGTGCCATAGTCTCCATAGTGAAGATCAAGTGTAAGTAAATTCGTTAACCTATCATAAAGCTTTTTGTCCAATCGAGGGAGCTCCTCATCGCCAACGATATTTTGTAACGTCGTCGGAAAAGCGCCTGATGAGAATACAATATTGGAAAAGCCTAGATCATGAAACTTTTCGATGACGCTAGCTATATTGGTTGACACCGAGACCATTGCTTCATCAGCTTCGCCAATATCAATGAGTAACAGTGTATTTTCAACATCTGCATACGGTGAAAGTATGGTTTCAAGTTCGTCAAACGCGGTATCGTCGAAGATATTGACATCGTCATTAAACACAACCCTAAAAATCGGATTGGCTTCAAAAGCGGCGATCACACTGCTATGTAGATCAGACATTTCAAATGGGTCAATAGCAAGTCGTAAACCATGCTGAACAATCGTTTGTTGAGTATGGGCCGACACTTGCTTTAAATGAAAACGTGATAAGTCCATTATGCTGCCATCTGGCCACGTGGAAGCAACCGCTGAGATTGCTTTTTCGAATGAGGCTAAAAACTCCACGTTCCAAATAGGACAAATTTTCTCTTTCCAGTCACTTGGTGCATGTGACAATGCTTTTAGCTCTCCTGCTTTTACTCGTAGGTTTGGATAATACATTTATTCTCCTTATGCTTATTTCCATCTTCTATTTTTCATACCGCAACTGTCGAGGGCCTTGTATTACTTCGCTATCTGGAATAGCGAAGCAATGATCTTAACGTGTTTCATTCGATAGTACCGAAACAACCCTATTTGAATCTGATAGATAAAGTATCACCCTATCCCATAGGCCAGCATCGCATCAGCAACTTTCACAAATCCCGCAATATTCGCGCCTTTTACATAGTCTATAGTGTCGTCTCTACCACCATATTCAACACATTGTTGGTGAATATGAGCCATAATATGTTGAAGTTTTGAATCAACCTCTTCTCTTGTCCACGGAAGCCTCAGAGAATTTTGTGATTGTTCGAGGCCGGATACCGCCACGCCGCCCGCATTTGCTGCCTTTGCGGGAGCGAACAGTATGCTTTTCTCTTGAAAGTATTGCACAGCCTCAAGAGAACAAGGCATATTGGCACCCTCTGCGATCAACTGAATTCCATTACTAACGAGAGCTTTTGCGTCTTCGAGTTCCAATTCGTTTTGGGTCGCGCAAGGAAACGCTAAATCGGCTTTTATCATCCAAGGTCTTTTGCCTTGATAATAAGTAGCCTGTGAATATTTTTGCGTGTATTCGCTCAATCGTTGTCGCTTGACGAACTTAAGCTCTTTGAGAAACGCTAATTTCTGGTGATCAAATCCATCAGGATCATAAATAAAGCCGCTAGAGTCAGAAAGCGTTATGACTTTCGCACCTTCGCTCAACAGCTTCTCTGCGCAAAAAACAGCGACATTGCCAGCGCCCGAAATAAGCGCTGTTTTTCCCGCAATTTTCTCGTTACGCTCATTGAGCATATGTTGCGTGAAATAAACAACGCCGTAACCTGTTGCTTCGATTCTAATAAGGCTGCCTCCATACGAGAGCCCTTTGCCCGTTAGTGTCCCAACGAATCTGTTCTTTAATCGCTTGTATTGGCCAAATAAATAACTAATTTCCCTTCCACCTACTCCGATGTCGCCGGCTGGGATATCGGTATCCTCTCCAATATGCTTTGAGAGCTCTATCATGAGCGATTGGCAAAAGCGCATGATTTCTCGATCACTTTTTCCTTTAGGATCGAAATCACTCCCCCCTTTGCCTCCCCCCATGGGAAGTCCAGTCAGCGCATTTTTATAGACTTGCTCAAACGCTAAAAACTTCAATACGCTTTGCGTAACATTCGGATGAAATCGCAGACCCCCCTTATAAGGCCCAATAGCATTATTAAATTGAACTCTCCATGCCCTATTGCAATGAATGTTGCCCTTATCATCCTCCCAACACACTCTGAAAATGACGATGCGGTCGGGCTCTGTCATTCTCTGCAATATATGGCCATCATCATATTTTGGGTTAGCCATTACATAGGGCATAACGGAGCCTGTGAATTCTTGGACCGCTTGATGAAATTCATATTCCGCTGGATTTCTTTCGATTATTTTCGCGTTAAAGGACCTAATTCTGTCCATGACATTTGTATTATGTTCCATAGTGTTGTCCTGTTTTCGTTTAATATGGCTTAACCCTCAGACGCAATACAACGCTGAACTTTACTATTGAATCGTTTATTTTTTACGAGTTTTTCCTGGTGGCACATGATGGCAACTCCAGGGTTTGTGTTTTGCATTTTCACGAATGTTTTCGTCAACGAATTGGTAGTAACCCTCTTTCATCTTTGTCCAAAAGTCGTCTGAAACGTCCGCGCCATTGTCACGAATGATTTTCTCGATGCCATCTAAATTGCAGTGGGTTGCATCGTAGCCGATATGCAGAGTACTTTTGGCTTCCTCAAATGAAACTGCATCAATACCAAAAGTCCCATCAATTCCCGCAATAATTGCGTCGATGTTATCATCGGTGATGCCGACTAATTTTAAATGTCGTACGACTAAATTCGCCTCTGATACACCAACTCTGTGATCTAAATCGCTCATATTTGTTCCTTTTATTTTTTACTATTCGAAAGTGACTCGATTGTGTCTACATACTTTGTTTAAGAAAACGTGTTAGCTGTAGCTACATGTTTCATTAATGATTGCAGTATTGACAGGCGTTGTTTCAGCTGTAGTAAATGCTTTTCTGTGTTTTCGTTTATTGAGTCTGTATCTTTTGCCATCGGGCCACTGCCAATTAAACTAAGACTTTGATAAACCGCTTCTGTGAACATGTTTTGCAATTTAACTTTACGAGATGGGTCCGTTTCATTTGCGATCATGGTTTCCAAGCTTGAAAGGTAGATATCCATCATTTTCATATGTTCGTTAATGAGCGTCCGTTTGTCGATGTCATCATCACTCGCTTTTATCCGCGCCATTAAAGCGCCCATCACACGTTGATTGCTGTGCAATCTTTCTTCTTCGCCCATGGGTGATTGCGCATTAACTAAAGGAATACAGAGCACCCCCAAAAAAAATATTAGAATTACCCTTATCTTCATTTTGATTCCCTCAGTTGTGATTTCGCTGCGAAAAATCGTGGTATCCAACCCGGTGTTTGTGACATATATTGCTCATATTGCGTACCGAATTCAGCAAGCGTGGCCTGTTCTTCCCGTCTTGCTAAACGGACATACACCACAAGCAGAATTGGAAACATGATAAGCGTTGGCAGCGTCGGCCATTGCAGTAAGAAACCGAACATGATCAAAATGAATGCTAGGTATTGGGGATGGCGACACCTTGCGTACCAACCTGTCGTAGCAATGGAGTGAGATTTTTGTGCATGGTGTAATACATTCCAAGAAGCCGACAACAAGAAGAATCCGGTCACGATGATGATGTTGCTCAACACATGTAATACATCCCAGTGTGCATCACCTTCTAGCCCAAGAAGAGTGTGCCAGAGATGTCCATTTTCGTGTGCCAGAAAGTCAACACCAGGATATGTCTCTGCCAGCCACCCTGATAAAAAATAGATGGTCAGCGGAAAACCATACATCTCGGCAAACAATGCAACCACAAATGCTGAGAAAACCCCCAGACTACGCCAGTCCGTTTTTGTCTTCGGCTTGACAAAACTGAATGCAAAAAATATAAAAAGAGCCGAATTAATGATAGCCAATGTCCACATCCCATAGTCTGATTCAGTGTGCATCGTTATGTTCCCCTTTTTGCTCTTTTTGACGCGCTTCACTTAAGCCATCGATAAACCCTTGTCTATATCGGTCATTGTCTTTGGAATGCTCTTGAAATGTTTTTCCTTTGCGGGTGTGCTCCTCATGCCCTTTGCCGTGGTGGCCATGCATAAATACGTGCATTAATGGGCACAACAACAGGATTAAATAGGGCACATAAGGGAAGACGTGCTCACCGTGTTCAACAAACAGAAAATAGCTCGCCGCACCAATAAGGCCCATCGCTGCAAGTCCGCTTGGCGTTCGCCAAAATTTGGGCTTATTTTTGTTCATAATGTTTTCCTCTGTATTGTCAACGCTTTAAACTAACCATCGATTACTTGACTACCAACGTCCCTCTATACATTTGCATTTGACAATGAAATGGATACGTACCTGCTGGTGTGCCAGGCAGGTTAATCGTTACCGGTTTATTTAATGACAAGGTTTCGCTTACATTCAAATCTGGAATAAGCAAAGACTCTGCACATGGTGTTGGATCTTCTCGCAGGAAGACAAGTTGCGCGGGTTGGTTGACCGGAATTGATATATTCGCTGGCTGATAAATACCATCTTTTATGCGGATTTTGACAGTACCGTCGTGAATTTGTGTAGCATCTGTCCTATACAGCCAAAACCACCACACAATTAACGCTATTAACCCCAAGCCCGCAATGTTAATCCAAATCATAACTCTATACCTCTAGTGTTCTTCAGCTTTAAACAGTCTTAACCGGTTCGCATTGGTGACAACCGTCAAAGAAGAAAATGCCATTGCTGCCCCAGCAATTACTGGGCTCAATAACATACCCAACACAGGATAAAAAACACCTGCAGCAAACGGAATACCGGCAATGTTGTAGATAAACGCACCAAATAAGTTTTGCTTTATATTTCGAAGCGTAGCTTTGCTTACAGCGATAGCATCTGCTAATCCATGCAATGACCCGCGCATCAACGTGACGTCTGCGCTTTCAATGGCAACATCAGTTCCCGTACCAATAGCAAAACCCACATTGGCGTTTGCTAATGCTGGCGCATCATTAATACCGTCCCCCGTCATACCGACAATTTCGCCTTGTTGTTGAAATTCGAGGACTTTGTTCGCTTTGTCTTCTGGCATTACTTCTGCGATAAAATCGGATATTCCGGCTTTTCTCGCAACGGCCTTCGCAGTCATGCGATTGTCTCCAGTCAACATAACAACGCGTATACCGCTTTTCTGTAGCCGTTCAATAGCCTCCACTGAGTCTGCTTTGATTGGGTCAGCGACTGCAATTATGGCGGCTAACTGACCATCCACTGCAAAATACATAGGTGTTTTGGCATCCGAGGCTAGACGTTGAGCCTTATCGACATAATGATGCAGCACTATTCCTCGCTCTTTCATCAGTTTTTCATTGCCAAAAAGTAATTGCTTATCTTTGAGTCTCGCTTCAACGCCTTTGCCCGAGATAGATAAAAAGTCAGTCACTGAATGAACGTCAATATCTCTATCTTTTGCTGACTCAACGATTGCCATCGCCAGCGGGTGCTCGGAGCCTGATTCTATACTTGCAGCTAAAGATAGAATGTCGTTTTCACTGTAATTCGCAGTTAATACAATATCCGTGACTTTTGGTGCCCCTTCAGTGATGGTGCCCGTTTTATCAAGCACCATCGTTGTGATCTTTGATGCCGATTGCAGCGCCTCTCCGTTTCGAATAAGGACGCCAGCTTCGGCGGCTTTTCCAACGCCAACCATGACCGACATCGGTGTCGCTAGGCCCAAGGCACAAGGACACGCGATGATAAGCACTGTGGTTGCAGAAACAATTGCGAACGCAAGCTGTGGTGACGGACCAAAATTGAGCCACACTAATGCACTAGTGATGGCAAGAATCATAACAACAGGAACAAAATATGCAGAAATTGAGTCTGCCAAACGGCCGATTGGAGGTTTGGAATTTTGAGCACGCTTCACCATGTTAATTATTTGCGCAAGCGCGGTATCTTTGCCGACACGCTCGGCTAGGAAAATAATAGAGCCAGATTTGTTAATCGTACCCGCAACAACGTCATCACCGCTCTGTTTTTCAATTGGCATAGGTTCGCCTGTCAACATCGATTCATCAATACTGCTTTTTCCTTCCTTGACAGTGCCATCCACAGAGATTTTTTCACCCGGTCGGACACGTATCAGATCACCGCGCAGAACGTTCTCAATTGGAATATCTATCTCCTTACCATCACGAATCACTCTTGCTGTTTTAGCTTGCAAACCAATCAAACGCTTGATTGCTTCAGATGTTTTTCCCCTTGCTTTAATTTCAAGCGCTAGACCTAAGTTAATAAGGCCAATAATCATGGCCGTGGCTTCAAAGTAAACGTGTCTGGCCATTTCTGGCACTAGCTGGGGAAAAAAGACAACAACCATTGAGTACAACCAGGCGGTGCCTGTCCCCAGCGCTATTAAGGTGTCCATGTTAGCCGAATGGTTTTTAAACGAGTTCCATGCCCCTACGTAAAAGTGCCTCCCTGAGAACAACATTACGCCAAAAGTAAGAACGCCCACGACTAACCAAGCTACCCTTTCCATGTCGGTGTTGACGTTCATCTCTCCTGTCACCAGTCCATAGATCATCAATGGAACACCTAAGGCTAAAGCCAGTGTCATATCTCTCATGAGCTTTTTATAGTATGCCCAATCTGCCTCCTCCTTTTCCTTCAGTGCCGCATCGTCATTTCCATCTAGCGCAATAGTGGCGTTGTACCCTGCATTTTCTACAGCACGTATCACATTTTCAGGTAACACATTCCCATTCACAGTAACCATGCGTTGAGCAAAGTTCATCTCAGCCGTTTCAACACCTGCTACCTGTTTGAGTGCAGTTTCAATTTTTGTTACGCAACTCGCGCAACTAGCACCTTGAACATTAAGTGTAAGCTGATTGACATTGTCATGACTTAACTTACCTCCCGTGGATCGGCTTTCCGATTTATCGATATCGGAATTGTTTTCACTGGAGGTGCTGCAACACTCTGCTTTTTTAGATTGCAATGATGTTGAATTCATAACTGTTTCCCTATTTGATCACTCTTCAATAAACGAAAAGCCTTCTATGAGGTGGCAAATTGTTTGCGCTGTCGGCAATTGATCTGGTTTTAACTGCCATTCCTCTGTCGCCTTTCGCATCCTTTCTCTTAGTTCAAGCATGTCTTGAAAACGCCTTTCTGTCTCAGCAAGACGAATTTCGATAAGGCGTCTTACAGTGGGGCAAGGCACTCTGTCATGTGATGCCATGTTTAAAATTTCTTCAATATCGTTCACGGAAAAACCAAGCGAACGCGCACTTAAAATAAACCGCAATTTGGCTATATCTTCTGGTCGATAGTGCTTATAGCCATTAACCGACTTGCTGGGCACCAAAAAGCCAATACGCGTGTAATACCTCACAGTATCAACGCTGACACCCAACTCGCTCGCAAGTTGCTTTACTCTCATCACGCCCCCTCGCCTTGCCCCAGAACTGTGCGATGTAAATCTTAGGTTTTACACGCACCTTTAAAAGCTTAAACCTGTGTCTTGCGCACAGGTCAAGTCCCAATAAAATCAACATATCCGTGGAAGCGCTTCTTCCTCCAATTGATTCATCATCCGACATCCGCCAATTGACGTTGATATCAGAACTCGACCTTTAGAGCCTCCGCATTTTTTAACGATGCCTATGTTTTCCGCTCCTCTTCCGCAGTCCAGATTTCGCCATTTATTTAGCACTTCATCACTGATTTCAGGGCTAACTACAGCGACCAATCGTCCCTCGCATGCCAGGACATGAGGGTCAAGACCCAAAATATCACATACGCTTTCAACTTCCGGTTGAATAGGGATCTTTGATTCATCAAGTTGAATGTCAAAACCCGTTTCTTGCACGATGTCATGAAGTAACACTGACAAACCTCCGCGTGTGGGGTCCCGCAAAAACCGAACACCCTCGAAGTCTTTGATCAAAGCGACAAGCGGTAGGACACTGGCACAGTCTGATTTTAGTTCTGCACCTAATCCAAATTCTTCACGGGCAAGCATTACAGTTGCGCCATGATCACCAATGGTTCCGCTCACCAGAATAACGTCGCCTTCTCGTATTAGGCTCGTATCCCAAATAGGCGAGCTTTCTGCATACCCTATCCCCGTCGACGTGATGTATACACCGCCGCCAGCATTTTTCGGAACGACTTTTGTATCACCAGTGATCACCGATACGCCGGTTTCCAAAGCTGCCTTGTACAATCCATTTACAATGGTCGCTAATGTTTCTAGTGGGAATCCTTCTTCAAGAATAAATGCTGTACTAATATATTTTGGCGTAGCACCCACAACGGCAAGATCATTGACGGTTCCATAAACACTTAAACTGCCAATATTTCCACCTGGAAATATGGCTGGTGTGACCACGAAACTGTCTGTTGTCATACAAAGATATGGCCATTCACATGCGACTGTTGCTGAGTCGTGCCGCGTGTCCAATTGTTTATCTGCCGCTGAGAGAAATAGCGACTCGATTAGCTCTTTTGTTAAGAGGCCACCATTACCTTGCGCAATTTGCACACTCTTTTGATTGGTAACTGCCCCACTGTTTTGCTGAGCTTGTGTTCGTGTACTCATCTTTCCTCCCGAGCTTGATGTTCATGGATTTGCCCAATACTTATGGCGGCATCATTTAAAGGTAATGATTGTGGCACGATCAACGGCACTGACGATGTTGCAAACTGCGCATGAAGCCCATCAATAAGTATTCGGTTTTGAAAAACACCGCCTGCCAAGCCGACTTGGCGAAACCGCAGTTTTTCATGAAGAGTACATGTCAGGTCCCAAATCGTTTTTATCAGTGTGGCGTGAAAGTTGGCTGCGCGTGTATTGGGTGGAATATTTTCATCAAATAGAGCTTGCGCTGTTTCTAGCCAGTCCAAATGGATCATTCCTTTTGCATTCTCAAGGAAACAAAGTGATTTGACGTCGTTTGGTACACCTGAAAGGCTCTCCAACATCAAGCCGGCTTGCCCATCAAAAGACACTTCATTTAGACCACAACAGGCAAAGGCTGCCGCGTCAAATAGTCGCCCCATAGAGCTAGTCCAAATGCAATTTAAGTCATTTTGCCACGCTCTGTGACTCAGCCCTCCGAAGTCACCGTCTGGGTGCTTGAAGCTGGAATTCTCTGACGTCCAAGCCAGTGCCGCTGCACTTCGCCACGGTTGGTAGGCGGCTAGGTTGCCACCTTGTATTTTAAATGGCAGTAATGAAGCAACACGTTGCCAGTCTCCCGGGACTCCACAGAAGACTTCCCCTCCCCACCATTCATTGTGCTGACCTAAACCAGTGCCATCCCACACAAAGACTAAACTAGGAGAATCAACTTGAGCATCTAATGCCCACGCCGATGCATGCGCATGATGGTGAAATACGTCTCTGGTTGGCAACCCACTGGCTTTGGCCCATCGCGAACTGATGTAACCTGGGTGTGCATCACGAATAACGATTGATGGCTGAATGTGATACAACGACTGAAATGTTGTTATGGTTGCTTCAAAGTGCTCCTCCATGAGAGGCGAGTCAAGATCGCCTATATGGGGCGTGGTAACCAATCTATTTTCCCAGGCAAACGAGATTGTATTCTTTTGATTTGCTCCAACGGCCATAACGGGCTCTGAGACGTAAAATGGTAATTTTTTTTCCAGAGGAGCGAATCCTCTCCCCATCCGGATCGGTAAAACACCGAATTTTGACACACGGAAAACGGAGTCATCTAATCTATTGTGAATTTCACGATTGTGGTGAACCAGTATATCTGCCATCTTTGACAATTTTTGTTGGGCAGAAAATGTAGAGGTAGCAAGAGGTTCGCCCGATTCATTGCCAGAGGTCGCCACTATTGGACGGGCATATTGTTTGAGTATTGAGTAATGCAATGCACTACAAGGGTACATTAGGCCAATTTCGTTCAGCATCGGTGCTACATTTTCTGCCAATGGAGCGCTTTTGCTTTTTTTCATTAGTACAATAGGCCGCTCTCTACTTGATAGGATTTTTAGATCGCGGTGAGTGTGTTCTGCACACCAACTCAACCAATTTGTGCATGTCTGCTCTGGATCTGGCTCGGGCAGCATAACTGCAAAAGGCTTATCAGGTCGGTTTTTCCTCTGTCTAAGTAAATCAACCGCGTCGATATTTTGCGCATCACAAATCAAGTGGTAACCACCCAAGCTCTTCAGAGCAACAATTTTCCCTTCGTTTAAGTAGTCGACGATCAGCGACAAGACTTCGTTGTCTCCCTGGGCAATGACTCTTCCTCCCGGGCTGGTACAAAACAATTCCGGGCCGCAAGCGGGACAACAGATGGGCTGTGCATGGAAACGTCTATCATTGGGAGAATCATATTCGGCTTGACAGGTCCCACACATTTGGAACGATGACATACTCGTGGTCGCTCTGTCATAAGGCATAGCCTTAACCATTGAAAACCTTGGGCCACATTCACTACAAGCGATAAAACTGTAGCTGCCGCGACGCTCTACATCAGAATTCAATTCTTTAAAGCATGCACTACAAACGTAAAAGTCTTTAGGTAATGATACGTTGCCAGAAACGTTATTCTTAGTACTTTGGCGTATTTCAAAAGACGAGCATTGTACCGGTGTAGCCGGTGAAATGTTGTCAATTGTTGCATTGTGATTTTTAGTATCCGCCTTGATCTGGTAAATGAATTTTTCAATATTGGTTTGAGTGCCTTGGATAAATATTTGGACTGTCCCACACTCATTTTTCACCCAACCGGCAAGATGATAGTTTAACGCCAA